>CAIJHZ010000090.1 GCA_903820565.1 uncultured Actinomycetes bacterium | reverse complement strand
GTAATCCTGCAATTGTGGCTGCTTGTGTTGATGATTGAGTTCCGCCTGAAACAATTTCGGCAATAACCGCTGCATCTGAAGCTTTGGCATACGCCCTTAAACAATTCTCGTACATCGCAGAATAAAAACTTGGATCAGATCTGTCCAGAAGTTCTGTGGAATAAATCTGAGTTCCGGCCAGTTTGACCACAGTGGCGTTTACATAGCTGGAGACAATCTGGGTGGCTGCAGTTGAAGCGCCTTCTGCAACCGTGGAGATTGTTGCGCTTGTGGTGATTTTTGGATGTGAGATTGTCATACCTGATGGAGCAAGTGCGCGGGCTCCACCTAGTGCATCAATTGTTGGGCGTGACATAACTGATGTATCAATAACGCTTGATACATACTGAACCGGGCTAAAAGCTGGATTTGTAGTAAACGAATCGTTAGCCGCTTCGATTTTCTTATATTGAGCATCGGCTGCACGGATGTAATCGCGTGAAGTATCGTTGCCCATCTTTGCCTTAATTGAGTGTTCTAAGTACTGCGCTTGCGTCTTAATTGGTGAGCGTACTTCGCCCACTAAATAAGATGCTGAAACGACTGGGCGTGAGGCTTCCACAACGGGAGCCTCTGCCGCAGTTTCTGGGGCTGTTGTTTCATCGGCTGTCGTCATGACTGCCTCGCTTTCTGTTTGTTGGGTTGTTTCATTTTGCTCCGCTTCGCCTTCGCTTGCGGCAACACTGGTGACGATGGCATTCTCAAAGGCTGGTGATTCCACCAAGCTAACTTCTATGAGACGCGCAGCCGTCACTAGGAGGTAATCATCAGTCGGTAGAGATGAAATCACTTCCACCCCAACGGATAGCCCGCTGACTAAATCCTCCGCAGCCAGGGTTAAATAATCTGTACCCTTGCTGCTACTCGAAATCTTGAACGATCCATAGATGAACTCTCCATCCTTGCTAAAGGATTGAGCGCGGCCAATTGGATCATCGGCTCTGTGTTGCGCAAGCAACTTTATTTTGCCTGGTGATGGAATCTGTATTGAGCCGCTCTCAAAGACAACCGCTCCAGCCGATGTGTTACCCACGGCCCCATATTCCATAATTTTGCCAGAAATAATCCGGCGTTCGGTATCAGCCGCCTGGATTGGCGTGCTAAAGGTTAGCTTCATGATTGATCTCCGTTCGGTGATAGGTCTTCCATCATTTTCGCTTGATCTAAGGTGATGAGTTCTAGTTGGAGCATTTTTTCGATGACTGCCAAGCGCGCCGTTGCGTCAGCTCTAAGGAATGTCTCATCGGAGGCAAAGCGCACCACATTATTTGCGTTCGTGATGTCATTCATGCTCAGGCGATCTTCAATGGCGCATACATACGGCGCGAGGGTGTACGCATAGAATTCTTTTCGTGCGTCAAGAACATTCTGGTATGTCATGCTTTTATTTGCGTCAGCGGAGGCCATGTATGCCGGAACATTCATAAGGCGGCAGATTTCGGTGCTAAAGTCTTGTTTTGCTTCCACATACATCATATCTTTAGGAGAGAAAGATGTTGTCTGATAATCAAGAGTGGATGTAAGGAAAGCAGTGCCTCTGCTATTTCTAGCGGCCTTCCACGAAGCAAGAATTCCTTGTACCTGCGCTTCAGGAAGATCCGCACCTGAGTTCTTAATAAATCCAGACGGGATGGGAGTTTGTGCAGCTATTGCACTGGCTTTTTCAAGATCCAAAGCTGCGCGAATAGTTCTTGCGCCGGTTGCGAGAATGCCTGGTTGTAGTGACTGGAAGGTGACAAGCGATCCCTCACCGTTTTGCGGGCGCACTTCATTGTCCACTGTGTAATATTCAACTTCAGTGTTGCGAGAGTTTAATTTTGGCGTGACTCTTTCGTTTGCTACCCACGCGAAGCGCGCTGGTCTTCCATCATCGGAATATGTAGCAGTCACT
>CAIJHZ010000089.1 GCA_903820565.1 uncultured Actinomycetes bacterium | reverse complement strand
TCGCATCTTTCTTATTGCTCTTTGCAAGCGGATTTTCAGCCTATGCAACAGCTAATGCTTTAACGGTCGGAAATCTTCCATTAACGCCACTACAAATTGGTGGATTATTAGATGGAAATGTTTCAGCAGCACAATTAAACCT
The DNA here is from genome assembly GCA_903820565.1 of uncultured Actinomycetes bacterium. Lineage (GTDB taxonomy): Bacteria > Actinomycetota > Actinomycetes > Nanopelagicales > Nanopelagicaceae > Planktophila. The sequence continues at coordinate 2,461 of CAIJHZ010000089.1, read as the reverse complement.
TGGTAAAGCCTTAGGTGTTGTGATGATTGTGATTTCAGCCTGTGCAGTGATTCCATACCTTGCTATTCAACGTAGGAGTGCCAAATGGCAAAAGGGATAAAAATTAGGTTCAAGCCACCGCTGGCGATAACACTTCTGATTCTAGGATTCTTTGTTTTTATCCCAATGATTTCAGCTTTTGAATACTCGATCCGCACACCGCTAACTGGTGGATATGGATGGACTCATTACATTTGGGCTGTCCGAGAAGAAGACTTCTTTCATTACATTCTTAGATCGATGTGGCTGGCTGGGGTAACAGTCTTAATCACATTATTCGTATTAGTTCCAACTTTAACGTGGCTTCACTTATCAAACTCAAAGGTGCGTGGCCTAATTGATGGTTTATCACTGCTACCTCTTGTTATCCCAGTGGTTGCATTTGCGGTAGGTGCACAAATTTCTTTCCCAGAGTTTGTGCAAAATACAGTTCTAGAACTTCCATTCCTCTATTTCGTCTTGGCGTTGCCGTATGCATTTCGATCACTAGATATTGGGCTAAATTCAATTCCCCTAAAAACGATCACTGAAGCAGCTCGTAGTGCTGGTGCTAACTGGCTTCGAACAATTACGACTGTGATTGTTCCAGTAATTAGAGGTTCAGTCATGGCAACTATTGCATTGACCTTTGCCTTATCCCTCGGTGAATACACATTGACTGTTCTACTTCACTGGGACACATTCCCAACATGGGTCACATATGTTGCACAAGACAACATCCTTGGCGCTATTGCGATCTCAATGATGTCACTGATCATTCCATTCCTAATTTTGACTGTCATAACACTTTTTGTTCCAGAACGTTCTACGCAAGGGAGAAAGTAATGTCTAGTAAGAGCCTTTCCTTAAGAAACATTTCGAAGCGATTTGGAAACGTCAACGCCTTAGACAACTTTAACCTCGAGGTTGGCGTAGGCGAACTCGTTGCCCTACTCGGACCATCAGGTTGCGGCAAGACGACAGCCCTTCGAGTTGTTGCTGGCTTAGAACATCAGGATTCTGGAACAGTGTTGGTTGCCGATAAAAACATTTCAGATGTACCAGCACATAAGCGAAACATGGGAATGGTTTTCCAGGCGTACTCACTATTTCCTAACTTAACCGTCGAAGAAAATGTAGCCTTTGGTTTGCAGATGCGAAAAGTGAGTAAGCATGTGCGCCTTAAGAAAGCACACGAGCTCCTAGATTTAGTTGGTCTAGATTCACAAAGCAAGCGCTTCACCCATCAGCTCTCAGGTGGCCAGCAGCAGCGCGTGGCGCTTGCACGCGCATTGGCTTTTGAGCCAGAAATTCTCTTGCTGGATGAGCCTTTATCCGCACTTGATGCCCAAGTGCGCGTGAACCTACGCGAAGAGATTCGTCGCCTTCAACTCTCTTTAGGCACAACGACTTTGTTTGTTACACATGATCAAGAAGAGGCTATGGCAATTTCTGATCGTGTTGGAGTAATGAATAGCGGTGTTCTTGAGCAAATTGACACACCAGATGCTCTCTATAACAAGCCCGCCTCACTATTTGTTGCCAGTTTTGTCGGCACTATGAATAGAATTCCTACTCACATCTCTGATGGCATGGTTGAAATCTTTGGCAGCAAAGTTGTTGCTCTCAAGCGCGGCAATGAAACGGGAAAAGTTCATGCCTTAATCCGCCCAGAATCAATTTCTGTTGTAGCAACAACTGCGCAGGGTAATGCAAAGGTATTAACTCGATCATTTATGGGTGCTTCATCCAATATTATTTGTCAAACAGCAGATGGCACCATTGTGCAATCGCTCATGACAAGTGCTTCAACCGGAGACCTACTTCCAGGCTCATCCGTTCAACTTCGAGTCTTAAGTTCTGAGGTCCTTGTCGCTAATGTCTAGTACATCAACTAATCTCATTGTTCGGTCTAAAGTCTCTCCAGATTCTAATTGGCGTGAATTACTACACGACAAAGGCGAAATCGTTATTGGCGAGGAACCGCTTAACGCGCAAGTTGTTGCAGCTTTCATCCATTTAAGCGACATCCATATTTGTGATGCGGCATCACCCGCTCGACTTGAGTTTCTAGATCGCATTGCAGATCCAGATAATCCTTTGTCGCAATTGGTGCCATACATCGGCACATATCGCGCGCAAGAGTTCTTAACTACCCAAGTTCTAGAAGCAATGGTGGTTGCCGCAAATGAGATCAAGCGCGCACCACTGACTGGAGCACCAATTGATGCAGTTGTCATTACAGGTGATGTCACAGATAACGCACAAAGCAATGAACTGGATTGGTATAAGAGAATTTTAGATGGCGGTGTTGTAACCCCTAAAAGCGGTGATCCACAGCGTTCTGAAGCCTCTCATTCATCTAATTCAGACTTATATGACTCGCATTATTACCATCCAGATGGCCCACCAACAGGCATGCCAGCAGATCGCCCACATGTAT
>CAIJHZ010000088.1 GCA_903820565.1 uncultured Actinomycetes bacterium | reverse complement strand
ATCCATGAGTATCCGCATTCACCGCACAGGGTCATGGGACCAAACTCATCATTTGTAACAATTTCCAACTCAATAGAACGGCATACATAGCAAGTTGGAAAATCAATTAGTGGCGACATGACAACTTCCCTTCTAGTACCGAACATGGGCGGGGAAGCATAACAATTATCGCCTTGAGCCTGCAGGAAGATTAATTGTTGAAGTGAATGTCAGGTTAAATCTTGATTTACCTATTACTTCTTTTCCTCTAGATACATTGCAACAGAGTTAATGCACCAGCGTTCATCAGTTGGAACGTCATAGCCCTCGCCCTTAAACACATGGCCGAGGTGTGAATCACACGCTGCGCAACGAACCTCAGTGCGGATACGCGGAGCAAGTGAGCGATCTTCGATCAAGGTCACGGCATCAACTTCAGTTGGGGCGTAGAAAGATGGCCATCCGCATCCACTGTGAAACTTCGTCTCGCTCTTAAACAATTCGGCGTTGCAAGCTTTGCAGCGATAAGAGCCAACTAATTCTGTGTCTGTATATTCACCAGTAAATGGACGCTCAGTGGCCGCATTGCGCAGGACATCGTAGGCAAGATCGCCAACCCGAGCTTTGAGGGCCGCTTCATCTATGTTCACTTTTTCCATGGGGAAACCTTAAGGTAGAACGCACGAATACGCACTAATTGTTCCCGCTAATTGATTGAGCGACCCGTCATAAACGGTTCTCGCCTCCTACACTTACTTAATGAAGCACCTCCTGAGATTAGTTCTGGGAATCGTGATCTTTGTGGCCATGGGTGCAGGCATTTCAAACGCGGCAGTAAAGCCAGGTACCACCTGTTCAAAACCTGGCTCCACTGTAGTAGTCGGCACGACAAAGTTCACATGCATCAAGTCAGGCAAAAAGTTGGTCTGGAATAAAGGCGTCAAAATATCTGTGAAAGTAACGCCAACGCCAACGCCAACGCCAACGCCAACGCCAACGCCAACGCCAACGCCAACGCCAACGCCAACGCCAACGCCAACGCCAACGCCAACTACTTCTGCAACACCGAATGCAACATATAAAACGATTCGACAAATCGCCCAAGAAGAGATTGAAAAACGATTCGCCTCACAAGCAGGGGAAATTGGGGAGTTTGACCTCAGGTTGGATCCAGGTTTAAGCCAAAACGCAGTTGAGGCAATTACCCAGTCGACTAAAGATGGAATGCAATTTTGGGGAAAGAAAATCCTAAATAAAATAGTAATTGTAGGTGGAATTAAAACTCCTTGGATGAAAAATGAATTCTGCAAGACTCGGTTTGTCGGAAATCAATCGGCGATTACAAGTTGCCTCAATCAAGAAAATGGACTTAGTTATCTGCAGAACAATTGGCCTGACCCGGCAACCAATGTCCAACTCTACGGAGCTACTGGTGGCCCATCAGAAGGAACTGATTATCTCTTTCGTTCTGTTCCAGTCTATTTATTCGCATCTGGTAATGAGAGTGAATTAAGTGGATCAGTTTATTTCGCTTCGCCACATGAGCTAACCCATGCCGCTCAACAATATTTCAGAAAACCCGCACCGACTTATTCTGAAGTTCAATTAGGCTGGAATGAAATATTCCAAAAAAATTACATAGCAAATGGGTACAATCAACTTTTCTTCGGTCCTATGGCTTGGATTGAAGGCTCTGCAATGTATGTGGGTGTAGCCCTGGGCGAAATGCGTAATCCTGGAACAATTACTTCATATATTCCTACAAAGCCAAATTACCTGAACACAAATGTAGCTCCAAAAATTTCGGAATATATCGACACAATTGCCCATCCATGCAACTGTGGACCGGGGGATATGCTGCTTCGTTCTTACTGGACAGGTGGCCTGTTGACTGAATTCATAATTGCAAAGTTTGGCGTTGATGGGTATATAAATTTCATGAGCGAAATTGGTATTCAGGGAAATACCAAGGAAGGCACTTTTGCCTCAGCATTCACCAAGAATTTTGGAACATCGTGGGACGACTTCGCAGTTATTGCGGATCGATACATTGCAGATATGTTCGTTGGCAAGCCTATTGATGCGAGAAACTATTAGTTCCTGCGTGAAAATCATCCAGATCGGCCATTTTCATGGCATTTTCTCAGGAAAAACTGTCACATTCTTGACCGTCACCCATCTATATTTTGACTAGAAGTTAGATCCGACGCATTGGGGGCAGGGATGAACAAGGTAATCAAGAGCGGTGCAGTTATAGCAGCCGCAGTAGCACTATCACTTACAGGGGCAACTGGTTCTTTCGCAGCTGATGCTGCAACACCAGGTGTCACTAAAGTTGCACTAACTCCAGAACAGAAAGCTGCATTTGAAGCCGCAAAGGCGCAGTTCCATGCATCACGCGATGCACGCCAAGCTGCTATTGCAGCAGCTAAAGCAACTATTGCAACAGCTAAGGCCAACTTTGATGCAGCCAAGGCAGCAGCAACTACCAAAGAAGCACGTCAGGCAGCACGCGCAGCAATGAAGGCAGCTGTAGATGCAGCAAAGGCAACAGTTCCTGCAAAGCCAACGAAGCCAGTACGTCCTTAGTACTTACTTTAGATTCGAGGGTAACGACTGAAGGGTCGCACTCAATTCCGGAAAGCTATTGTCTAGCTTTTAAGAATTGCAGATGCGGCCCTTAAGTCTTTCTCAAAGACCATTATTTGCGGACCATCAAGGGTTTGCGTCAAAGTTGCCTTGATATTTGAATCAATAAGTTTTTGTAACACCATTTGGGCTTCTATGTAATTGCTGGGTGTTTCTAAAGCTTTGAGCAAACCATATTGATCTTTCTTACCAGCCTTGATCGGTGTCACGATCATTTTTCTATTTGAAGCGAATCCCCACTTTAAAACAATTATCAATAGTGCAAGACCAACAAAACCCCCGAAGGATTGAAAGAACAATCCATTATTAATTCCACCCAACATGTTCCCAATTCTATTCAGTTCGAGTAATCTCGCCACATGGATGTAGTCACTGATCGTTTATTCCGCCACTTAGCGTGGGCCAACTCGTATGTCTTCGACAGAATTGCAGAGCAACCAGATTCGACACTGAAACTAGCCGCGCCCAATGACACGTGGACCGTTGCTGAAATCTTGGAGCATCTGACTGCATCGCGGTATGCGGATTTGCTAGATGGCACTGGTGATATCCCAACGCAGGTACCGAGCAACAAAGCTGAAGTGCTTGCACTTAAAGAGTTGTCACATGGGTTTGATGTGCGACTTCGGGAGTCTGCTAAGCACCCTGATGGGTTCGTAGAGTTCCAACGCGGGGAAAAGACAATTCGCCGAAACAGGGAGACGATTCTGACCCAGTGCATTCACCACGCAACAGAACACCGTGCTCAAATCGCTGGCATATTTGCAAATCATGGAATGAAGGTCATCGATCTGGATGCAATCGATATGTGGGAGTTTGCTAACTATGAGGGCTTAGGCGACTAAGAGGTTTCTTCACTTTTCTATTTACATCCTCTAACGACTCTGGTTCGATATCCCATAACTACGGAGAGGATTCAGCATGAGCAAAGATATAGAAGAAGTAACAAGACTCATCAATCTATATATTGATGGTGCAGGAAAAGGTAACGCCGATAAATTAAACGAGGCATTTCATTCCAGCGCACGTTGGTTTGGCACAATGGGCGGAACAGATTACGACGTGGATAAAGCAGGATTTGTTGCGATGATGGTGGAATCTCCAGGAGATGCCGGTCAGATGAAAGCAGAGATTACTGACATTCAAATTGATGGCACAGTCGCAATGGCAACAGTCAAAGAAGAAGGTTTTTGGGGAACACTCTCATTTACCGATTACTTCACTCTTTCAGTTCTTGAAGGCCGTTGGCAGATAACAAACAAGACTTTCGCCCATACCGGTGGAGAGCACGCTTAATAATCTACAATAAAAATCTATTTCTAGAACAAAATAAAATCAGCCACGATGACCAAGGTCATCGTGGCTGATTTCAATTATTTATGACTTTGCAGAAGAGACTGAAACTCCGATAACTGCAAATACTCCGAATAGAAGTCCCAAGATTGTCCATAGAGCAACATTTAGGTTCTTCTTCTTTGCCTGGCTGTAGCAGAATGCTGCACAAGCGACCCATACGAGCAGAATTAATATTTCCATAGTTAGATACCTTTCGTAGTTTGGTTAATAACCTGAGCTAAAAAGCGCCACCAAGACAATCAAACCCACGATAACGACCAAGAGAGTCATTTCGGTGGAATCTAATCCTGTATTGGTGGGTTTTACCTGTGGAGGTATTCTGTTGTGAAGCGCAGAGATTGGACGCGTTTGCTCCGTCCATGCTTCGCCATCCCAAAAGCGATCACAATTGAAACCCGATGGATCTGGGTACCAACCGCTAGGAATTTGAGAATTCATGGTTTCCTCCTGTGACTAGTGTTACATGATGGTTCTTACCTTTGGGATAACGACGCACAAAATTTCGCATTTTCGACAAAAAATCATCAATTTGAGCCTAGGCATCTTCAATTGTGCGAGTTCCGAAAAGCAACTAGATTGCTGAAACCATGAAACGGTTATTCATTTTTGCGACAGTTTTCATTGTTCTGATGGGCGCTGGATACGGTGTTGTGAGTTTGCAGAGCGATGAGCCCAAAATAACAGGAGGTTCGTTTCTTGCAGGAGGCGACCGCTCAACTTCCGTCGATCTTCCGTATGGATATAGCGAGAACAATCCTGCTCCACTATTGCTAGATCTGCATGGCTTTAGGAGCAATAGCTTCAATGAACAACGTTTCTCTAGACTGAGCAATGTCGCGCGCGAGAACGGTTTTGTCTATGCCGCCCCAGATGGTTCGCGAGACTCAAATGGAGATCAGTTTTGGAATGCCTCGAATTCTTGCTGCAACTTTGACCACGCGAAAATTGATGATGCTGCGTTCATTAAGTCCCTGATAGATGAGATTTCTAAAAAAGTCTCCATCGATCCAAAACGTATTTATATTTTCGGTCATTCAAATGGCGCATTTATGAGTTACACGTTTGCCTGCACCTATCCCGACACAGTGGCTGCAATAGTAGGTGTGGCAGGTGCAATGGACTTAGTGGGGAATAACTGCACTATCTCTTCGCCAGTCAGCGTTCTTGAAATTCATGGCACTGAAGATCCGATTGTGGGATTTACTGGTGGTGCGATGAGCGGCATTTCATATACATCAGCAGCACAGACAATCGATATCTGGCGCAAACTTGATAAGTGCGTTGGAACGCCAATAGCCAAGGAAAATATCGATATAGAGGAAGGTATTGATGGCGCTGAGACAAAAGTATTTGAAAGTACCTGTGTTAAATCAACTGTTGACAGCTGGCAGATAGTTAATGGACTGCATGGGCCGAAGTTCAATGCGACTTTTCCAAAAACAATCATTGAATGGCTCTTAGCTCATCCGAAGAAATAGTTGACTATCCCCTTACAATTTGAGTCATGACGCAGAGTTCCCGACGGGTATTTCTCGTGCTCGCTGGTGCGGTATTACTTGGTGCAATTGTTCAAAGAACTAAAGTTTTGAACAACGAGGAAGCCTTGCTCAATCCGAATCAAAAGAATCCTTTACCTACCCCCACCAAGAGAAAAGCAATTTCATCTCCAACGCCGACTCCTACGCAGAGCAAAAGCACGACTTCGCCAACACCGACGAATAGCCCAACGGTTACTTCTACTCCTCAAGCCACACCAACAGCCCCTCCAGAAGGAGTGGTCATTGCAAAAAGTGATGACCTAGTTTTGCGTCAGACAAGAGTTTTCAGTTTAAAGGATTCATTTGGTATTCCAACCAGCTATTCACTCACTCGTACTTCGCGCGGAATTGTTGCCTTTGATACCAGGTGTACTCATGCGGGAGCCCCATGTGCATTGAATCAGGGACAATTGCAGTGCCCGGCACATGGTTCAATTTTCGATCCAGAAAACGGGGAAGTACTCCGTGGACCAGCTGTCGAACCACTTAAGAGTTATCGCACACTTGAAGTTAACGGAGAAATAAGAATAGTTATTTCTTAATTTTGTAACCCGTTGGGCACTTTGGATTTGTTCCAGTCACTTTAATGGTCTTACCATTCTTAACGCAGGTAATCGTCTTCTTCGAACTCTTTACAGTTGGTGACGGGGATGCAACAGGAGAACTTGAGGCACTTGGCTTGGCCGTTGGAGTCGGTGATGCAGTTGCTTCAACAGAGTTTGTAGGTTCTGGACTAGGAGTAGCTGATGCGACTGGTGCAGTTGTTGGCAATCTATCCGGGTCGTACGCAATACTTCCAAGTGCACTTTGAACTTTGGTTGGAAAATTCTCTGGAAGTGGAGTTTCAGATAGATGTTTCATGACTGAAAGAACTTCTGGCCTGAAGTTTGGAAATACTTGTGCAGCACCTTCTGCTGTAATACCTGCTCGGCGTGTAAGAATCTCTGATAACAGGCTTCGGTAATCTGCAGTTACAACTAAATCGCCATCTTTGAGCTGTTTATCATCTAGCCCTGGGAATTTTCCATGAATGACTCCACCGTTTACACCACCACCTGCAACGAAGGTGCTCGATCCCCAGCCATGGTCTGTTCCAGCTGATTGATTCTGACTAACTCTTCTTCCAAATTCGGTCACAGTTACAACAGTGACTCTCGACCAGAGAACGCCAAGGTCTTCTCTAAATGAAGAAATTGAACCGGCAAGATCTGCAAGATATGAAGTTAGCCAACCATCTTGAAGGTTTCCCATATTTGCGTGCATATCCCAGTCGCCTTGGAACTCAATGTCGACGGCGCGCACGCCAATACCTGCTTTTAATAATGCTGCTACATCTTTAAATCGTTGGCCTGTTCCTGTATTTGGATAGGTCACCGTACTTTTCTGAGCACTAGCCATGGCAATTTGATCTAAAGCTGCAATAGTTGATTTTGCTTGAGTTGCCCAAATATTTGTCCAACGACCATGCGTTTCATCGATAAATCCAGCTAAGTCTTCTGCCTTATATCCGAAAATAGAATCCAACTTAAAGTTGTTGATTGAATCAACATTTATAGGTGCAGCCTTGCCACCGACTAGTTGCCGTGTAGTTGATCCGATGCCAACAGATTGCACCACAGAACCATTACCAGCAACGTCTAAGAAGCGGGCAATCCAGCCGCTGCGCTTGTCTTTTTCACCATAGGCGGCATAGGCCACATCTGAAATTTCATCAAAGTGACTGCGTGAATGTGTTGGCGCACCAACTGTATTCACAATGGCAAGCTCTTTTGCTTCCCACAGCGGCATAAACTTTTTGAGGGCAGGGTGCAGGCCAAACTCGCGATCAAGCGGCAGCAGGCTTGAATTAGGAATAAATATCTCGCCTCTAACTTTTCGCATTAAAGTTTCATCTGTTGGAACAACAGCGCTTAAAGAATCAAATCCTCCGCGAAGCACGAGCGTGACAACCACATCAGGGACTTCGGTGGTGGTTGCAGCAAAGGTATATCTAATTCCACTTGCCGAAAGTACGGTCAAACCACCAAATAGTGCTGCTCCGCGCAGGAACTGTCGACGAGAAAATCCTTCTCGTCCTTCAGGGCAATTTTTTATTGCATCATCTGAAATCATCGCAGACTCCAAACTGGTAATTGAAATATCAGGCGAGCAATCAGACTAGTTACATCGCGATAATAAGTATTCATGTCAGGATTTGACCCATAGGCTTTTGTAACCGCATTT
>CAIJHZ010000087.1 GCA_903820565.1 uncultured Actinomycetes bacterium | reverse complement strand
GAGTGGGGGACGAGGTCTTTGCAATTGATGACACATGCACTCATTCAGATGCATCTTTGTCAGAAGGCGATGTCACAGGACTCAAAATCGAATGCTGGCTACATGGGGCAGAGTTTGATCTTCGCACAGGAGAAGCACTAACCCTTCCAGCCAACATTGCATTGAAGACTTATGCGGTATCAATCGACGGAAACGCCGTCACGGTAGAGATTTAGTAACGAGAGAAGAGAGTAAAAATGAGCACACTAGAAATCCGCGGCCTGCAGGTATCTGTTAATACAGACAATGGCGTAGTCGAAATCCTCAAGGGTGTCGACTTAACAATCAAGTCAGGTGAAACTCACGCCATCATGGGCCCAAATGGTTCAGGTAAATCAACTCTTGCATACTCAATTGCCGGACACCCTAAGTACACAATCACGGGTGGATCTGTAACGCTTGATGGCGCAGATGTTCTTGACATGACAGTTGATGAGCGTGCAAAGGCTGGTTTGTTTTTAGCGATGCAGTATCCAGTTGAAGTTCCAGGAGTTTCAGTTTCAAACTTCTTGCGTACTGCAGCAACAGCTCTTCGCGGTGAAGCGCCAAAGCTTCGTACATGGGTTGGCGAAGTAAAGGGTGCAATGGAAGCACTTAACATGGATCCATCTTTTGCTGCTCGTAACGTAAATGAAGGTTTTTCTGGCGGAGAAAAGAAGCGTCACGAGATCATGCAGCTTGAACTTCTAAAGCCTAAAATGGCAATTCTTGATGAAACAGATTCAGGCCTAGATGTGGATGCATTGCGTATCGTTTCTGAAGGCGTTAATCGCGCAAAGGCTGCAAACAATCTGGGCGTCATTTTGATTACGCACTACACACGCATTTTGCAGTACATCAAGCCAGATTTCGTCCATGTATTTGCTAATGGCCGTATCGTTGAACAAGGTGGACCCGAGCTTGCTGACAAGCTAGAAGCAAATGGTTACGCAGATTATGTGAGCAAATAAGAAAGATATGGCATTTAACGTTGCGAAAGTACGTCAAGATTTCCCGATCTTTGAACGTACTATTCGCGACGGTAAAAAGCTTGTCTATTTAGATAGCGGAGCCACAAGCCAGAAGCCGCTTTCTGTGATTGAAGCTGAAGGTAATTTCTACAAGTTTCACAATGCTGCAGTGCACCGCGGAGCACATCAGTTAGCGGAAGAAGCGACTGATGCTTATGAAGGTGCACGCCTGAAGGTAGCTAATTTCCTTGGTGCTCGAGAAGAGCAAGTTGTCTTTACGAAGGGTGCAACGGAATCACTTAACCTGATTGCCTACGCGATGGGGAATGCAGCACCTGGAACTCGTTTTGCTCTCACATCAAAGGACAAGATTGTCGTCACTGAAATGGAACACCACGCGAATCTGATTCCTTGGCAGCAATTAGCAGCACGCACAGGGGCGCAGTTTTCGTGGTTTGAGGTCACACCAGATGGACGTTTAGATCTCTCTAATATCAACTCGGTTATTACAGAGAATACAAAAGTTGTGGCACTGACCCATCAATCAAATGTCTTGGGAACAATTGTTCCCTTGAAAGCAATTGTTACTCGCGCGCATGAAGTCGGCGCAGTTGTTGTACTCGACGCATGTCAGTCTGCTCCGCATATGCCTATTGATGTGACCGAACTTGGTGTTGATTTTCTAGTTTTTTCTGGCCATAAAGCGTTGGGTCCAACAGGTGTTGGAGTGTTATGGAGTTCTGAACTTGATGATTTGCCTCCATTTCTTTATGGCGGATCTATGATCGAAACAGTAACTATGACTTCTGCAACGTGGGCACCTGCACCACGTAAGTTCGAAGCTGGTGTGCCTAACATGGCTCAAACAGTTGGTCTAGGCGCAGCTGTTGATTACTTAACTGCCCTTGGGATGGGCAATGTTCATAACCATGAGGTAGCACTAACAAAATATTTGATTGAAAAGTTGGTGCAGATTCCAGGGTTAAAAATCGTTGGACCAACCAACCTCGAATCTCGTGGTGGAACAGTTTCATTTACTGCCGGCGACATTCATCCACACGATTTGGGTCAGTTCCTAGATAGTCAAGGTGTCGCAGTCCGGACCGGACATCACTGCGCCTGGCCGTTAACTAGAAAACTTGGCGTCCCTGCAACAACACGCGCTTCTCTCTATCTCTACAACGATGAGTCAGATTGCGATTCATTGTTCGATGCAATCGTTGGCGCACAGAAATATTTTGCCTAATGGAATTAGATAGCCTTTATCAAGAAGTGATCCTTGATCACTATAAGCACCCTTTGAACAAGGGCCTATCGGCTACATATGGCGCTCAAGTTCATCACGTGAATCCAAGCTGTGGCGACGAAATCACTCTCAATGTAACCTCCGAAGATGGCGTTATAAAGAGCATCACATGGGATGGGGTCGGTTGTTCAATTTCACAAGCGAGTGTTTCAATCGCAAGTGATTTACTAGTCAATAAGAGCTTTGCCGAGGCTAATGTCATTCTTAACGAATTTACCGAACTAATGCACAGCAAAGGAAGCAAGCAGGGTAATCCTGATGTTTTAGATGATGCGGTTGCGCTTGCTGGGGTATCCAAGTTTCCCGCCCGCATTAAGTGTGCGTTATTGGGATGGATGGCCTTCAAGGATGCAGCCGTTAGAATTAATACAACAACCGAGGGAGAGTAACCATGGCGACAACTGTTGATGATGTGACTGAGGCGATGAAGGATGTTGTTGATCCCGAGCTCGGTATCAATGTTGTAGACCTTGGACTTATCTACGATGTCATGGTTGATGAAGCCAACATCGCAATTCTCAACATGACTCTTACATCTGCAGCATGTCCGTTGCAAGATGTAATCGAAGATCAAACTCGTGCAGCCCTTGCAGGCATGACTACTGATGTGAAAATTAATTGGGTGTGGATGCCGCCTTGGGGCCCGGACAAGATTTCTGACGACGGAAGAGAACAGCTGCGCGCACTCGGCTTTACCGTTTAATTATGTCAATGCATGCAGCGTGGATGACCCACCGTTCTATGACAGCCGATCCTTCGGTGAAGGAACAGAAATTAAAGCCAGGAACAGTCAAACGTATTTTTAGGTTTGCTCTGCCATACCGTACAAACATCTTCATTTTTCTTGCGACAGTAATCGTTGATGCAGCCCTAGTAGTGGCTACACCGCTTCTTCTGAAGCAATTAATCGATGATGGCGTGATTCCTAAAGATGGTTCGGTGGTTACCAAACTTGCGTTATTTGTAGGACTCTTAGCTGTTGCAGATGCTGGTTTCAACATGCTTGGACGTTATTTCTCCTCGCGAATCGGTGAAGGTGTAATTTATGACCTCAGATCATTGGTCTTTGCCCATGTACAAAAGCAATCAATAGCATTTTTTACCCGCACGCAGACGGGCGCATTGATTTCAAGAATTAATTCAGATGTAATGGGTGCTCAGCAAGCTTTCACAGCAACACTTTCCGGAGTCGTCAGCAATGTGGTGAGCCTTGTTTTGGTCGGCGTGACGATGCTGATTTTGTCCTGGCAAATAACAATCTTTTCTCTTCTATTACTTCCGTTATTTCTTATCCCAACAAAATGGGTGGGTCGCAAACTGCAGGCGCTGACGCGAGAGTCATTCAACGTGAATGCTGAAATGTCTAGCACTATGACGGAGCGCTTCAACGTTTCTGGCGCCATGTTGGTTGCTTTATACGGTGAGCCAGATCGTGAGCGTGAATATTTCAGAAGTCGCGCTCGTCGAGTTGCCGATATCGGTATCAAAATGGCGATGCTCAATAGGCTGTTTTTTATCGCGCTAACTAGTGTTGCAGCGATTGCAACTGCTTTCGCGTATGGAATTGGTGGCCATCTAGCCATCAATGGGGGAGTTACAGTAGGAACTCTTTTGGCGATAACGGCTTTATTAGCGCGTTTATATGGTCCGCTTACCGCTCTTTCAAATGTACGAATTGATGTAATGACCTCCTTAGTTTCATTCGAGAGAGTTTTTGAAGTTTTAGATCTAGAACCCATGGTAAAAAATCGTGAAGGCGCCAAGGTTCTAGTTACCCAAGAACCTCGTATCGAGTTTGATCATGTGAATTTCTCGTACCCAAGGGCAGAAGAGATTTCCTTGGCTTCGCTTGAATCTGCGGCCAAAGCGGAAACGGTCCAAAGTGGTCAAGTGCTTCGTAATCTTTCATTCGTTGCAGAGCCCGGGACCATGACGGCATTGGTTGGGCCATCAGGTGCGGGCAAGACGACCATAAGTGCAATGCTGCCTCGACTCTACGATGTTACTGATGGTGCGATAAGAATTGATGGTCATGACATTCGCGATCTCACTCTTGAATCGTTGCGCCAATCTATTGGTGTAGTAATGCAAGATGCACACCTATTTCATGAATCAATCGCGGAAAATCTACGTTACGCGAAACAAGATGCAACACCGGAGGAAATGCAGCAAGCATGTGAATCTGCTCAAATTTGGAAGTTGATCAAATCCTTACCAAATGGGTTAGACACAATGGTGGGAGAGCGAGGGCATCGTCTTTCAGGTGGTGAAAAACAACGTCTAGCCATCGCTCGTTTGCTATTGAAATCTCCAGCAGTAGTGATTCTCGATGAGGCAACTGCGCATTTAGATTCTGAAAATGAGCAGTTAGTCCATGCGGCTCTGCAAACAGCACTTAAAGGAAGAACCAGTATTGTGATTGCACACCGTTTAAGCACAGTGCGAGAGGCTGATCAGATACTTGTTCTTGAAAAGGGTTCAATCGTAGAACGCGGGACACATGATGAGCTTGTTGCAGAGGGTGGCCTTTATGCAGACCTATATAACAGACAAGATTTAACGGGTACGGCGAATCAAGATTCTTCCGTAGATAACTAACCCACCAAAAAATATCCATTGCAGGGCGTAAGCCATGTGTGGGCCATCGCTTAATTCTGGCAATTGCGCGGTTACTTCTGGAGTTAAAGAAATTTCAGAACCGGACAATAGGTCAAGGTAAAACTTTTCAGTGTTTAATTGAGATTGCGCATTTAACTCTGAAACAAGGCCTTCTCCGTTACCAGGTAGTGCAAAAAATGATCCACGGGGTAAGGAGGAATCTAAGCGAAATCTTCCTGTGATTGAGACTTGGCCGGTTGGTACCGCTGGTACAACCGGCGGCGTCGTAGCAGTCGCTCCAGCTTGAACCCAACCACGGTCAACCCAGAAGATGCGATTGTCATTAGCAGTGAACAGCGTTAGTACTTCATATCCATACTTGCCTTCGCTGTAGCGATTTCGAAGCAAGATTTGTTTTTTAGCATCGAAGGTGCCATTGGCTGAAACTGTTTGCCATTCGTAGTCCAGCAATTCACCTGTCACGGTGCTTAGTTCTATGGGTGATTTTGCAATGCGTTCTTCGATGACAGCGTTACGAGCATGGCGATCAACGCCGCGGTGATATTGCCATTGCGCGGCCCACACACATAGAAGTATGAGAAGTAAGGCGACAAGTGACTTGAAAAATGCCCAGGGCTCTTTAGGTTTTTCGTGTGAAGACATAATTAGTCGAGCGCGAGAGGCTTATCTTCTACGACATCGGCTCCACGGGTAACTGTCTCTCGACCGGCGTTAGCGATGACGACAGCGAAGTAAGGAAGAGTGACAGCACCTAATAGCGCAAACCAGCGATACGGACTTGGCAAGATCACAGTCAAAATAAAGCAAGCAGTTCGGATCATCATTGAGATGAAGTATCGTTTTTGTCGACCAGCTTGATCACGAGTAAGAGCACTTGGAGCACTCGTGATGTCGAAAATCTTCTTCTCTTTGGCCATGTGAGCAAGGGTAGTGCTCGGCGCGCACCTTTGCTTCTTTTGTTTACTGAAAGGTAGCCAGTAGGTTTTGGGGATGAGTTCAATTGCCCTGGTAACGGGTGGAAATCGCGGTATTGGATTGGCAATCGCACATTCCCTTAAAGCCGCTGGCCACGATGTCGTAATCACCTATCGAAGCGGAAAAGCCCCTGAGGGATTTAAAGCGGTTCAGATGGATGTAACCAGCAGTGACAGTGTTGATGCTGGATTTACATCTATCGAAGATCAGTGGGGCACACCAGAGATTATCGTTGCCAACGCTGGCATCACAAAGGATGGCCTTGTTATGCGAATGAGTGACGAGGACTTCGATTCCGTAATTAATGCAAATCTGACCGGAGCCTTTCGAGTAGCTCGCCGTGCAACAAAGGGATTATTGAAATTAAAACGAGGTCGCTTGATCTTTGTGGGATCCGTAGTGGGATCAGTTGGTTCTGCCGGACAAGTTAACTACTCATCCTCAAAAGCAGGATTAGTAGGAATGGCACGATCCTTTGCTCGCGAAATTGGTAGCCGTGGAATCACGGCAAATGTAATCGCACCGGGTTTTGTCGAAACTGATATGACTGCAACGCTGGATGAAAAGCGTCGAACAGAGATTGCAGCATCTGTACCTCTCGGACGTTTTTGCACGGCCGAAGAAATCGCTGATGTTGTAACCTTTATTGCATCACCACAAGCAAGTTATATCTCTGGTGCATTAATTCCAGTTGATGGCGGATTAGGAATGGGGCACTAAGTGGGAATTCTCGAAGGCAAAAAGATTCTGGTCACTGGTGTTTTAACTGATGCCTCTATTGCATTTCACATTGCTCGTCTCGCTCAAGAACAAGGTGCGGATGTGATCTTGACTGGTTTCGGTAGAGCGCTTTCATTGACTACTCGGATTTCAGGGCGCTTACCTAAGCCATGCCCTGTTATTGAGTTAGATGTAACAAGTGAGGCTGATTTAGCCGCTCTTGAATCACGCGTGCGTGAACATTTTCCAGATGGTTTAGATGGGGTCGTGCACTCAATTGGCTTTGCACCAGAAGCGGCCCTCGGTGGAAACTTTTTAAATACTAAGTGGGAAGATGTTGCGACAGCCGTTCAGGTCTCTGCCTTCTCGCTAAAGTCACTAACAATGGCTGCCCGTCCACTTTTTAGTGGTGGTGGATCTGTTGTAGGACTTGATTTTGATGCTCAGGTCGCGTGGCCAAAGTATGACTGGATGGGCGTTGCAAAAGCTGCGCTGGAATCAACATCCAGATATCTAGCCAAGGATCTTGGTCCAGAAAATATTCGCATCAACTTAGTTGCAGCCGGTCCAATTCGTACGATTGCTGCAAAATCGATTCCAGATTTTGAACGTTTTGAGCATCTATGGGATGAGCGCTCTCCAATGCGTTGGGATGTAAATGATCCAGTTCCAGCAGCTCAAGCGGTGGTTGCTCTGCTCTCGGATTGGTTCCCAAAAACAACGGCTGAGATCATCCACGTTGATGGCGGCTTCCATGCGATGGGTGGCTGAGCGGGAGTCCAGGCTCGATTTCATCTTTTCACCCCTGTACGGGTAATCTTTGCCCCAGACCAGTGGCGTTACAACCACTGCAAGAGGAGTTACCGCTCCCACCTTCGCCGTCCCAATCGTGGG
>CAIJHZ010000086.1 GCA_903820565.1 uncultured Actinomycetes bacterium | reverse complement strand
TTTTGTAGGTACTGATTATAGTTTGCCAAATCATCTGGCTGACCCATTGCCGCTTGGCGCACAGTATTACGGTCAATTCTGTTTGCTTCACGAGTGTCATCTCGCAGCCAATTGATAAATGTTGCAACTAGGGCGATCAATATTGGGATTTCACCCATGGCCCAACCGATGGAGCCACCTAATTTTTGGTCAGCCAATAGGTCGGTTAGCCAAGGAGTTCGTAACGAGGCAAAGTAGCCCTTATCTATCAACGTTGTAGTCGACATTAACGCAACTGAGAAGAATGCATGGATGCTCATGGCACCAAACAAAATAACAATCTGCACTAAATGCGGAATTTTACGAGGGTTAGGATCAATGCCAATCACAACAAAGAAGAATAAGAATCCAGCTGCCAAAAAGTGGAGTGTCATAAATAAATGACCAACATGGCTTTGCATCATGCTGGCAAATAGATCGGTGAAATACAAAGCAAACAAAGAACCATCGAAGATTAATAGTGCAACGATTGGGTTTGTGTAAAAAACTCCGACTTTTGAGTGGAGAGCTGCTAAGAGCGAGCCTCGAACACCTCGCTCTGATGGCGTTCTACCTTGTGGCAATGTTCGCAACGCCAAAGTCATTGGTGCTGCCAGTACAAGACCAATCGGTGCGATCATTCCTAAAAACATGTGCGCGATCATGTGATATGAAAAAGAGAATTGTGCATATAAACCTAACCCGCCACTTGTAGCAAAATCTATGACGGCTATTGCGATAGCAAACGAGATGGTGCGACCCACGGGCCACTTGTCTCCACGCTTGGTTAATACCATTACACCTTTTACATAGAGTGCCACCATTAATCCCAAAATGCCGATGATCAAAGCATTTGGTTCGTAGCTTAAGAAAATTGTTGACCATGTTGGTTTTGGTGGAGTAGTAAAACCAACAACTGCCAGAGCTGGATCGAATTTTTGCAATCCTGGTCGATCGGGTGAATTAGTATTTGATAACCAAGACCCCATCGCAACGGTAATAACCATAATAATTGCTTCAGTAGTTAGTAACTTTGCAAATCCGCCCCAGTTAATTGCCACTTTCTGTGCAAGATTCTTACGATGCAAATATCCAAGTGTTATCAAGGTGATAGTTGCAAGAGTCTTTGCAATCACAATGTAGGAATACGTTGAATTCCATGCGGTCGCAAAATTGAGCCGAGCCCAAGCATTTACTGTTCCACTAATAACAACGGCTATCGCAGACCACAGTGCTAACTGGCTAAAGCGGGGTACCGCAGTCGCGCGGTCAGAATCTGAAAGCATGGCGATTGCCAGGATTCCACCAACCCACATAGATAACCCAATAACGTGGATAACAAGTGATCCAACGACCAGAGAGTGCGAACCACTTGATGCAGCATGACTCTGAAAAACAGGTGCAACTAATCCAGTAACAGAAATTATTAACAGAAGGATCAAAGTGAGTATTTTTCTAACCTCGAAAGCACAGACAAAAACCACTGATGCAATTACCGCCTGAAAAGCCAAGTACTGTCCCAATGTTATTTGAGTAACGAAGGATCGAATAACAGTTGGATCTAGCGCAACAGATAACGAAGCATCGAGTATTTGGGCCAAGGTAAAAATAATTGAACCAAAAGCCCCAACAAGCCAGATTGCTGACGATGTCTTTAGAAAAGCTCGCAGTTTCTCACCAGAAGTTGAGACTTTACCCTCAACATCAAGAAGCAAAAATGCCATAGCCAAAAGAGTTCCAATGGTTGCAAAACCACCAAGTAAATTTAAATACTTAAATGTTGTCGTTAAAAAATTCATCGATCCGCAAATAATTTACGTGCATATAGAGAAAGACCAACGGTGACTGCCACCGCAAGAATAAGTAAAAGAATGACAAAGAAATTTGTACCCCAACTGCTACTAGCAGGCGATTGTGACTGACTTGGTTCAGGAGTTGGATTAGCAGTTGAGATTACACTTGGTGATTGGTACTTAAAAGTGAAGTTGCCTTCAAGAGGTACTTCACCTTCAGCGGCTAAAGAGTATGTAACTGTGTACATTCCAGATTCAGTCAGTGGCTTCACACCAACAATTGCACTCATGTCAGAGATTGTGATGGTGCCATCATCGACACGGATTCCATTTGGATCTGTAACGGTGATTGAGTTTGCATCGGGTGCATCAGCTAGCAAAGTTACTTGGCCAGTAATTGTCACATTAGTAGGGGAAACTGAAAGCGTTGAGCCGCTAATTGGATTTGTGCTTACGACTGTATTGGCTGAGGCGTTTGTCACGCCTAGAAATACAAGAAGTAGAATCGCTGTGATGCGAAAGCGGCTCACGGTTTCCTTCCATAAGGGCTTGGGAAGCTCCTCAATTCGCGCC
>CAIJHZ010000085.1 GCA_903820565.1 uncultured Actinomycetes bacterium | reverse complement strand
AGCTGTTGGTGGTTCGTAAAACTGCCACAACGCTGGGGTCTTAGGTAGAACCTTATCAGTGAAGGGTTAGTGAACTCTTGAGTACCTATGAGTATCTAGCGACTAATTGAGCAAATCTGGTGAAAGTCCGCTTTCAGTATCTGGAATTCCAAGCTCTATCGCACGCTTATCGGCCATCGCCAGCAGGCGGCGAATACGACCAGCAATTGCATCCTTTGTCATTGGTGGGGTGGCTAGCGAACCTAACTCTTCTAGCGAAGCCTGGCCGTGATTGATGCGCAGATCCCCAGCCTCTTTTAAGTGATCGGGAATTGTTGGTCCAAGAATCTCCATAGCGCGTTGAACACGGGCTGCAGCGGCAACCGCGGCACGGGCTGAACGACGAAGGTTTGCATCATCAAAGTTAGCAAGACGATTCGCTGTAGCCCGAACTTCACGGCGCATGCGTCGCTCTTCCCAGGCAAGGACGCTTTCGTGAGCACCTAAGCGAGTGAGCAAAACACCAATGGCGTCGCCGTCGCGGATTACAACACGATCTACTCCGCGAACTTCCCGAGCCTTTGCAACGATTCCAAGACGCCGCGCTGCGCCAACAAGTGCAAGAGCCGCCTCTGGTCCTGGGCAGGTAATTTCCAGTGAGGAAGATCGACCTGGTTCTGTTAATGAGCCGTGCGCAATGAAAGCTCCACGCCATGCTGCTTCGGAATCACAGGTTGCAGCAGAAACTACCTGTGGTGGTAAGCCACGAACAGGTCGTCCATTTGCATCAACTAATCCTGTTTGACGTGCAAGCGCGTCACCCTCATTAATTACGCGAACAACATAACGAGAACCTTTTCGTAATCCACTTGATGACAAGACCGCTAAATCTGAATCATGTCCATAAATATCTGCGATGTCTTTGCGCAATCGGCGGGCGCTCTGAGAGGTATCTAATTCAACTTCGATAACGATTTTGCCAGCTGCAATATGTAGTCCGCCAGCAAAGCGAAGAAGTGATGAGACCTCGGCTTTTCGACAACATGGTTTGGTGATGGAGAGACGAGAAAGCTCGTCCTTAACTGATGCTGTCATTGCCATGGGGCTAATCCAACCATCTAGCGAGAAAAAATGTGGCCCAAATGGAGAGCCAATTTTTGGTCATCATGATGAATGCTGCCAGGGGCTTTGCGAATATCTGCGATCACAATCTCTGAACCTAAGGTTGATGCTGCCGTGCGCAGTGATGCCTCATCTCGAACAACAGATTGGTCCACAAGGCAGTAATCCACTGTTAAACCGGGTGCATAGTGATGAAAAAACTCTAAATGCTGCTCGGGGCTTGATCCAGCGAACTCTTCGCCTTGAGACGCACTTGATGCATCAAGGTTCAATATCAGAATTTTCTTTGCATGTGAGTTTTTTAGAGCATCTAATTGGGCAGGTACCAAGAGGTGCGGAATCACACTTGAAAACCAAGAGCCAGGACCCATAGTTATCCATTGGGCATCTGCAATCGCTGCTAGAGCTTCAGTCCTTGCAGGTGGATCTTCTGGAATTATTCGAAGGGATTGAATGTGTCCCTTTGCAGTGGCAACCTCTTTTTGTCCACGCACCACAATTCGACCAGTTGATGTATTAAATGTGCCTTCGATGTCTAGCGCAACAGCTGCCATCGGAAGTACGCGACCAATAACTTTTAGAAGTTGACCTACCCGATCTAAAGCATCAACTGGATCATCTCCGGCATTCCACATAGACGCCAGTAACAAGTTACCCATCGCATGTCCCTTTAATTCACCATCACTATCGAATCGATGTTGCAGAACCTGAGCCCAGGTACGACCCCATTCATCATCTGCACACAATGCCGTTAACGCCATTCGTAGATCACCTGGAGGAAAAATGGGAAACTCTTCACGCAAACGACCGCTAGACCCACCATTGTCTGCGACGGTAACTATTGCTGTGATCTCTTGAGTTATTTGGCGCAATGCTGCAAGGGTTGCGGCTAAACCATGGCCACCACCAAGTGCTACAACTTTAGGCAAACTTATTCACGACCTACATCACGATGAGTTGGATGTGCTGAAATCTCGGCACCAAGTGAACTTAGTTGGCGCGCTATCTCTTCAGTAATCGCCACACTTCGATGCTTACCGCCTGTGCAACCAACTGCGATAGTCACATACTTCTTTCCTTCGCGCATGTAACCATCCATCATGGAATGAACTAGGCGAACATATCCATGAACAAAATCTTTCACACCTTCACTACCAAGAACCTTTTCACTAACCTGTGGTGTTAGACCCGTCAAAGGGCGAAGCTCTGGAATCCAATGTGGATTTGGAATGAAGCGACAATCTAAAAGCAAATCTGCATCAACTGGGATTCCGTACTTATATCCAAATGACAAGACATTAACTCGAATGCCTTGCATTTTTCCTACTCCAAATATCTCGCCAATGCGCTTTTCTAATTGGTGCACATTCAGATTTGATGTGTCTATCGCAACATCTGATTGGGAACGAACATCTTCAAGTTTTGCGCGTTCTCTAGCAATGCCATCAACGATGCGATCCTTACCCTGCAGTGGATGAGGGCGACGAGTTGATTCAAAACGTTGAACAAGTGATTGATCCGTTGCATCTAAAAACACCAGCCGATAATCAGATTTGCTCTTTTTCAGTTCTGCCAGTGCATGGGTGAGTTCATCAAAGAATTCTCCCCCACGCACATCAACCACAACAGCTAACTCCTTGCCTTGCGGGCCAGTTCCCTTACTGACTAAAGCTGGTAACAAAGAAGGTGGAAGATTATCGACAACATACCAACCAAGATCTTCCAAGGCATGGGCAACTGTTGATCGGCCAGCACCCGACATGCCGGTCAGAATCAAGGTCTCCTGTGTCATGGAACTATTGTGTTACATCTGTCAAGAATGTGGAAACACGCTCAATT
Source organism: uncultured Actinomycetes bacterium (assembly GCA_903820565.1). Lineage (GTDB taxonomy): Bacteria > Actinomycetota > Actinomycetes > Nanopelagicales > Nanopelagicaceae > Planktophila. Next base: position 2,843 of record CAIJHZ010000085.1, on the reverse strand, counting down.
GTCTTTTCCAAGTACGCAGGCAACATCTCTTTGTGTTCGGCATTTTTAGTCTCAAAGAGGTAATTAAGAAGCAGTAAGCGCCTTTGAAGCAGCAAAGCCTTCATGGCATTGTCAGAGTAAGTGGGCAATGGGCGAATGCTCTTATAACCATCGATCAAAGCCGCATCCTGTTCAGGTGAATCCAAGTAGTACAAAGCCACAGCGATGTCTTGGGCTTCAACGCCAAAACCACAGTCATCAAAATCAAAGATATAGAGCTGTTGCTCGTTCCACATCAGATTCCAGCCATGAAAGTCTGCATGAATAATGTGTACAGGAGAGCTTGCATAAAGCTCATCTGTAAATTGCATGATTAGATCACGGGCTTGTTCAATGAGCTGTCTATCTTTAGGAATCAAAGTTGATTTGGTTGAAAATAGATAGTCCTCAGTCCCCCAAAAGAAATCATTGAAGGTAGGAAGAGTAGCCCCATCAGTAAGCAAAAAACTAGATGAGTTTTCGTGCAACAGAGCCATAGTTTGGCCAACGGTGCGCAGTTGTTCCAGTGTTGGTTCATCTCCTATTTCTTCACCCTCTAACCATGAATACATAGCGCCATAAATCATTTGTCCTGAATCATCATGTAGGGCTGAAACTACAAACTGATCATCAAGTGTTGCGATGGGTACAGGAACATTAATTGAAGGAGTGCGCACCAGATCTCGGACCCAAAGCACCTCTGCAAGAATATTTGAATAGTTCCGACTTGAATTAATATTGAGGCGCAATGCGTACTTTTGACCGGATTCAGTCGAGACTGAAAAAGTCGCGTTAAACTCAAAGTTGATGCACTCGACTTCTGCATCATTAATTCCATAATTTTTTAAAATATCCTTCGCAAACACAGTCAAGGAATCTGTTTGGATCTTTACATCCTGATCAAAAAAGTTATCGATCATCCCTAGTTCCCTAAAATCTCGCCAGTTTCAGTATTTACTTTTTGCGTCGTAATCGTGCTTAAGTGTTCTTCAATAATCGATGCAATCTTTGAGCCTATTCCTGGTGTTGCCGCAATGTCTTCAACCTTTGCTTTGCGGATTGCCGCCACAGATCCGAATCTCTCTAGCAGCGCTGCTCTGCGCATAGAACCTAACTGTGGAATGTCATCTAATACAGACTCAAGCATCACCTTAGATCTGCGTGATCGATGGAATGAGATTGCAAAGCGATGCGCTTCATCGCGAATTCTTTGCAGCAGATACAGACCTTCGCTGTTTCTCGGCAGAATTAAAGGATCACTTGATCCCGGAATCCATACTTCTTCCAACCGTTTAGCTAAACCACAGAGCGCAATGTCTGTGATCCCAAGTTCCTTTAAGGCGCGTTGTGCTGCACTTACCTGAGGCGCACCACCATCGACAACGATTAGTTGTGGTGGGTATGCAAACTTACTCGGCATGCCCCCAAGCTGTGCTACCTCCGCCTCATTTTCTTGGCGATCATCAATCAGCCGCTTGAGGCGACGCGTAATAACTTGATGCATAGCCCGAGTGTCATCAAAGCCTTCATCAGTATTGATGATGAATCTGCGGTACTCACTCTTCTTTGCCATTCCGTCTTCAAAGACGACCATTGATGCAACAACAGAAGTCCCAGAGATATTAGAAATATCAAAACATTCAATGCGCAATGGAGTCCGACCTAAATTCAAGGACTCTTCAATTTCAGTTAGTGCTTTTCCACTCACGGCCGCATCAGTGGCACGCTTACTCAAATACTGAATCAATGAGTATTGAGCGTTTCTCTTAACGGTATCTAGTAGTTCAACCTTCTCGCCGCGCTGCGGAACTTTAATCTCAACCTTCGAAATTCCCAAAGTTTCAAGCCATTTTTCCAACTGATCTTTATCAACTGGTTCGCTGTTGACATAAATATTGCGTGGCACGACCATCGCGCCGGTCCCATAAATTGAATACAACAATGCTGTTAACACATCTTGGCCTTCAAGAACCATCTCTTGATCAACAATCCACGAACGTGAACCTTTAACAGAACCACGCTGCATGGAAAAAATTGAACCAGCTGCATGGAAACCATCTTGGTAGAGCGAAATGAAGTCACCATCTAGATCATCTGAAAAGTTTCCTTCTGTAGATTTCTGCGCTTTTTCAAATGAATCAATTTGATCGCGCAAACGTGCAGCTCTTTCAAACTCCTCATTATTAGCTGCGTTCTGCATCTCTTCATGCAGTTTAGGCAAGATGTTCTCCATGCCGGACTCCATGAAGTCATTCAGGCGTTGGGCTAGTTGTTTGTGATCTTCCTTTGAAATCCAGTCCACGCAGGGAGCTGCGCACTTGCCGATGTCCCCCAATAGACACTGTCGCTTACTCTTTCTAGCACGGGTGAAGTTGGCTGAAGAACATGATCTAACGGGAAATACTTTGAGTAGAACTTCGAAGGTATTGCGAAGCGCCCACGCATTTGTATAAGGACCAAAGTACTTAAGCCCGGGTCTTTTATCTTTACGGGTTATGAAGATCATTGGGTACTCATCATTAAGGGAGAGCGCAAGGTACGGATAGGACTTGTCATCTTTGAACTGCACGTTGTACTTGGGCTGATGTTGCTTGATCCAACTAAATTCCAAAGCCAAAGCCTCAAGCTCGGTGCTAACAATGGTCCAATCAACCCTGACCGCTTCATGAACCATGCGATAAGTTTTGGTGGCTAAATTGGCTTGAAAGTAATTACTGAGCCGATTTTTGAGGTTCTTCGCCTTACCAACATAGATGATCTTGTCTTTAGCATTGTAAAAACGGTAAACCCCAGGATGCTCCGGAATATTACTTGGCCGATAACTT
>CAIJHZ010000084.1 GCA_903820565.1 uncultured Actinomycetes bacterium | reverse complement strand
TCGCTCAATACCGCTGTAAAAACTATCCCTAGTAGTCTTTTTGCAGGCCTTGCAAAGGTTACAGAGCGCGAATTTTACGAAGTAGAAGATCCTCAAGATCGCAATGTTCCTAAAGTTACTTTTTAACGCACAATAAATAATGAACTTTAGAACGATGCAAGCGGCTAACCGCCGCAAAACAATTGGCTTGCTTGTTGGTATGGGCGTGCTGGTATGGCTCGTTGTTTATGCAGCGTTGACCTACTTTGGAACATCAACTGCAGGAATAGTTCCTATTGCTGTCGGCATCGCACTGATTTCTGTATGGGGTTCGTATTACGGATCTGACAAATTAGTGTTAACAATGACCGGTGCCAAATTAATTCAAGAGTCAGATAATCCAAAGTTATTTGATTTAGTGCATGAAATTACAATCGCTTCAGGTCTACCAATGCCTAAAGTTGCCATTGTTGTAGACAGCGCACCAAATGCCTTTGCAACAGGTCGTAATCCCGAGCATGCACTTATTGCCTTCACAACAGGCATTTTGGATGCGATGGACCGTGACCAACTGCAAGGTGTAATCGCCCACGAGATGGCACATGTTGCTAATCGCGACACATTAGTCAGCGCGGTTGCTGCAACAACAGCAGGTGCGATTGCAATCTTGTCTGACATGTTGACCCGCATGATGTGGTTTGGCGGAGGTAGAGATCGCAACCGTGAAGGTGGCGGCAATCCAATCGCTCTTGTAATTTCACTAGTCATTCTTATTTTGGCCCCATTAGCAGCGATGATGCTTAAATCTGCAATCTCGCGCAAGCGTGAATCTTTAGCTGATGCAACCGCTGTTGCATTTACACGCAATCCCGCAGGTTTACGGTCCGCACTTGAAGTCCTAGCCGCCGATTCAACCGTTGTGCAGCAACGTTCAACAGCTGTTGCTCATATTTGGATTGAATCACCACTAGATGCAAAATCAGTATCAAAACTATTTTCTACACACCCACCGATTGCAGAACGTATTGCCGTGCTGAAATCTATGGAGTCCCTAGCTTAAGTAATTGTTAGGCCTTGAAATGCAGCGTAAAAGTTGCGCCATTACCTGGTTCTGAACTCACCGAAACTTCTCCGCCGTGTGCCTTCATAACCTCATCAACAATGGAAAGCCCTAATCCGCTGCCATCACCACTACTGCGCTGACGAGAAGTATCCACACGATAGAAACGCTCAAAGATATGTGCTTGGTCAGCAACAGAAAGCCCAGGTCCATTGTCTGAAACTGTTACGTATGAACCATCCTCCTTTGAGTATGTAGCAACCTGAATCTGGGTTCCGGCAGGAGTATGCGCGCGAGCATTCGCAAGTAAGTTAGCAACAACCTGATAGATCTTGTCGGCATCACCCCGTGTGTGCACATCATGTGCGATATCCATAGTGACGGGATGCTGTGGACCTGCAGCTTGTGCAGAAGAAACAGCTTCTTTGACAAGGTTTGAAAGATCAACATCTGTCATTACTAATGCCCGCGACTGATCCATGCGCGCAAGCATCAAAAGATCTTCCACCAAATAACCCATTCGCATTGATTCTTTTTCAATCCGCGAAATAAGTTCTTTCGTCTTTTCACCTTCCGGCACTGCGCCTTGACGGTGCAATTCTGCAAAGCCACGGATAGATGTAAGTGGAGTACGCAATTCGTGGCTAGCGTCAGCAACAAAGCGACGCAATTTATTCTCAGATTCTGTGCGCGCGGCAAAGGACTCTTCAATCCGGGAAAGCATCTGGTTCAGCGAAGTACTCAGGCGCCCAACCTCGGTATCTGGTTCGAAATTTTCAAGACGCGCAGATAAATCACCAGCGGCAATTTTTCCAGCGGTAACTTGCATTTTCTCAAGCGGCCTCATACTTAATTTAATTACTTGACGAGACGCAAATGCGATAAACAAAAGGACTACTCCGCCAATAATTAAAAAGACAATACCGATTTGATGGGTTGTCTTATCAAAATCACTAAGTGATTGCGCGACAATTACCGAGCCAAGCGATGATGGTAAAACAGTTGTTGCAACCCGAAAATCAGCACCAGGTGCTTCGATGGTAAATGGTGTCGATCCAAAGGCTGCAACCTGCCCAGGCAGTAGACCCTTCACATAATCAGTGACCTGGTTTGAGTTTAAGTCGCCTCCGATTCCACCAACTAGATTGCCAAAAGGATCCAAAACAGTGACAGAAATAGATGTGGGAACACGATTGAGTGGTGCTGCACCGCGAGCTGCTTGTGGTCCGTCATCATCTTGACGAGCGATTCCAGCTCTATCTAAGCGATCAGCGGTACCGCCAACAACACTGAGCAACTGATCATCAACTTGGTGAATTAAATAATCTTTCAAAAGCGCTTGTGCGCCAAAACCAGCACCAGCAAATCCGAATGCAGAAAGTACAAGCACGCCAACCGTTAAACGATTACGTAAACTTGAATTCGCCAATCCAAGATTCGGTTTGCGGCGATTCATTGTTACTTAGGCGGCATTCTCAAACGATAGCCAACTCCACGGACTGTATGAATAAGTGGTGGATCGAAAGAATCTACCTTTTTCCGAAGATAAGAAATATATGTTTCAACAATTCCCATGTCCCCGCGGAAGTCGTATTGCCATACGTGGTCAAGGATCTGGGCCTTTGACACAACGCGATCAGCGTTAATAATTAGGTAGCGAAGCAAAGCAAACTCTGTTGGTGACAAATCAAGCATTTGACCAGCACGACGAACTTCGTGTGTTGCTTCATCTAATTCAAGATCAGCAAAACGCATTTTTTCATCATCAATTTCAATATGATCGACACCTGTGCGACGGAGAAGTGCGCGCAGACGAGCAACTAGTTCTTCGAGTGAGAATGGCTTGGTCATGTAATCATCTCCGCCAAGGGTTAAACCCTTAACTTTGTCTTCCATGCCATCTTTAGCTGTTAGAAATAAAACACCTGTGTCGACACCTTCGTTGCGAATCTTCTTACACACTTCAAAACCATCAAGATCGGGCAACATGACATCTAGCACCATTGCATGTGGCTTGAACTCTTCTGCTACACGTAGAGCCTCGGCACCATTAGCTGCGGTGCGGACATCAAAGCCAACGAATCGAAGGCTGGTAGAAATTAACTCGCTGATGCTTGATTCATCATCAACGACGAGAATGCGCTGGGAGTTCTTTTCTATGGTTGTAGTCATGGCTAGAGAATGCTCTCACAGCCTGAAAGTTTGCTGAGAACAGGTGGAAATTGAGCCTAATTTTCTTTTACTGAGCGCAGCAAAACCTGGGCAACATCTAAGACTTCAACGGCCGACTCTTTGGCGTTCATTCCATCGCTGGTCATCACGCGGCAGAAAGGACAGGCAACAGCTAATTCAGTTGCGCCAGTATTAATCGCTTCTTCAACACGGTTGATATTAATTCGAGTACCGATTTTTTCTTCCATCCACATTCGACCACCACCGGCACCACAACAAAATGATCGTTCCTTGTTGCGAGGCATTTCAGTTAACTCAGCACCAGTTGCTTCCAGAATTTCACGCGGAGGTTGATAAATTTCATTGTGACGGCCTAAGTAACATGGATCGTGATAAGTCATTGCAGTGTGAGACATCTTGATTGGAATTAAACGCTTCTCACGTAGCAATTGATTGAGCAGCTGTGCGTGGTGAACCATCTCAAGTTCAAAACCTTGTTGCCCATAATCTCGTCCAATTGTTGTAAAGCAATGAGGGCAGGTAACAACAACTTTCTTTGTACCCTTTGGTCGATCACCAAATGCTTCTTTAAAAGTTTCAATGTTTTCGCGTGCCAGGATTTGGTACAAGAATTCATTTCCAGCGCGACGTGCAGGATCTCCGGTGCAGGTTTCTTTTTTGCCTAACACTGCAAAGTTAACTCCAGCCATGTACAACAGTTCAGCAACAGCCTTTGTTGTTTTCTTTGCGCGCTCTTCATAGGCGCCAGCGCAACCAACCCAGAATAAATATTCAACATCTTCGGGCAATTCACCTTCAATAACATTGACCGGGAAATCACATTCTGCAATCCATGCTTCGCGATCAGTGCGGTTGGCTCCCCAAGGGTTACCAGTTTTTTCTAGATTTCTAAAAGTTCCACCCAGTTCAGATGGAAACTCTGATTCAACTAAAACCTGGAAGCGGCGCATGTTAACGATGTGATCAATATGTTCGATATCAACTGGGCACTCATTAACACAAGCACCACATGTGGTGCAGGACCACAAAACATCTAAGCTAATCGGTGAATTTTCGCCAACAAGTGCCTCAGTTTCAACGGTTTTAGCAAAGGCATGGTCGCGCATAGCCATGATTAAAAGCTTTGGCGACAGCGGTTTATCAGTGTGCCATGCAGGGCACTGGGATTGGCAACGACCGCATTCGGTACACGATGTCATATCCAATAAACCCTTCCAGGATATGTCGGCACGAGTACCTAAGCCAAAGACATCATCATCTTTTGGATCTTCAAAGTTAATTTCCGCGCCATGCGACAACATCGGTGGAAGTGCGCCAAGTGATGATGTGCCATCAGCGTTGCGGCGATAGAAAATATTAAACGGCGCCAAGAATCGATGCCAGGCGATACCCATCGTAAAGTTTGTCGCAATGACAATAAACCATGCCATTGAGCCAACAATTTTGATTGTTGCGACAATCTGAATCCAAGAAGTCAGTTGAGACAAGGTCATTGATTTAAACATTGAGGCTATAAACCAGGTCGTTGTGTAATGACGATTCCAGACTGTTTCATTCGATAGCGCACCTTCAAGCCCACGAAGTGCGATTACGCAGAAAACAATAAGTACGATCGTGAATTCAACGTAGTACGCCTTCAACATTCCAGAGCCAGCAAAGCGTGAACGTTTGTTGCGCAATCGAGTCACTTGGCGGATTCCAATCAACGCTACGATTCCGATACCTGTAGCCCACGCAACTAGTTCGGTAATGTATTCGTAGATCCACAAGTGGCCAATAATTGGCAAAGCAAACTTTGGGTTTATCAACTGTCCGTATGCCGTAACTAAAGTTCCAAACAAAACGACGAAGCCAACCATCACAAACCAATGAGCAAATCCAACAACAGTGAAGTTGAACATCTTTGTGTGCCCGAAGATTTCACGAGCTGCCATTCGCAATCGCTGCGCCTTATTGTTGCTGCGCATTGGATCTGGTTGACCCTTCTTATAGATACCGATCAGCGCCTTTGTTCGAACAACAAGAAGGACAAGGGTAATAACGGTGATGCCATAGGACAGGCCTGCGAGTGCAAGGTTCATGGGCGTAAGGCTAGACGCCCACGCCATTATCGGCAGGAATAAGTTCTGCAGAGGATGTGTTCAACGAGATAGAAACCTGAGTCGCAACGACTCAACCTTTTGTGTATACTCGACTCAGGTTCAACAATCCTCGACCCTAAATCAGGCTCGAGCGGGATAAAAGGAGCACACACAATGGCTAGAGCAGTCGGAATCGACCTCGGTACAACAAACAGCTGCGTATCTGTTCTTGAAGGTGGCGAACCAACGGTTATCGCCAACGCAGAAGGCGCACGCACAACCCCATCCATCGTGGCCTTTGCCAAAAATGGCGAAGTCCTTGTTGGTGAGGTCGCAAAACGTCAATCAGTAACAAACGTAGATCGCACAATCCGATCCGTTAAGCGTCACATGGGTACTAACTGGAGTATCGATATCGATGGCAAGAAGTACACATCACAGGAAATTTCAGCACGCGTTTTGCAAAAGCTAAAGCGCGATGCAGAAGCATATTTGG
>CAIJHZ010000083.1 GCA_903820565.1 uncultured Actinomycetes bacterium | reverse complement strand
TTACCTCACAGCATTGTTGTCACTATCGATGAATTTGGTGAGCGCGAAGAAAAGGGATCACGCCCCTTTTATGATGTTCATGCAACTATTCACGTCGAACGAGATACGCAACGTGCAATTTTGCTAGGCCATCAAGGTGTTCGTCTGAAGGAAATTGGTATTCGTGCTCGTGCAGATATAGAGCGTGTTTTAGGGGCCAAGATTTTTCTAGGGCTTCATATCAAGGTCTCAAAGGAGTGGCAGAAGGATCCCAAGCTGCTTGCAAAGTTAGGCTTTGGCGAGAAATCTTAGGCAGTTTTGCGACTAGCCAAGTAGGAACCAACAAGAACCAAAGGTAAGCCCAAGATAATTCCAGCTGTTAATGGTTCGTGCAAAATAATTACCCCTAGAACAACTGCGATTGCCGTATTTAAGTAGGTAACAAGCGAACCACGTGCAGGGCCTATTTCAGCCATGAGCTTGAAGAAAAATATGAAGGCGAGAGCAGTACTAAATATGCCAAGTGCAATTAGGGATAGGGCAGCTTTAATAGAAATGCTAGATGGCCATTGTGCGATTGCAACAGGAGTCCAAAAAACAGTTGTAATCGCCATTGCTAAGCCATTAATTGCTATGCCATCGACGAGCGGCAAATTAGTTGTCACCATAATAACCGCGTAGGCATAACCCATAGATGCCAGAATTACCATGGCAATTGATAGGGGATCGCTATTACCAGACAGACTTTCAATACCAACGACCAGAACCAATCCAGCAAATCCCACAACTATTCCAATGATGCGTTTGAACTGCCAGACAGAATGATCACCGCGTAGTGAAGTAATTATTGTTGCAAAGATTGGAACAGTAGATACGAGTAATCCTGCTAACCCTGAATTAATCTTTTGTTCAGCGGTAGTGATAAGAATCCAGGGACCGATCATCTCCATCAGCGCATAGAAGGCCACAAATTTGAATCCAAGTACCGCACCGCCAAATTTCTTGCGATAGATGGCGATAGGAATCAAGATAAATGCACCAATAAGCGTGCGACCTGCAACAACTGCTGCCGGCGGAAAATCTTCAACCGCATTCTTCATGAGAAGATACGGGATTCCCCAAAGCAGGCTAACTAAAGCGAAGTGAAACAAGGATTTACGGGTCATTTAAGCAATCACGCGTCGGTATAGATCTACAGTCAATGCAGCTACGGCATCCCATCCAAATAGTTTTTGTGCGCGTATTCGCCCTGCTGTGCCATATCTTTTTAGCAAGTCAGGCTGTGCCATTAAGCGCGTGATTGATTCAGTTAATGCCTTTTCAAATGGCGCTGCTTCACCGTTGTAATTAACGAGTTCACCTGTTTCTTTATCAGCAACAACTTCAGGAATTCCACCAACGCGAGATCCAAGAACAGCCGTTTCACAGCCCATAGCCTCAAGATTTACGATTCCTAGGGGTTCATAGATTGATGGACAGATAAACAAGTCAGCCCCAGTTAACATCGCGGTTAGTTGGTCATGCGGAAGCATCTCTTTGATCCACCAAACATTGCTGCGGGTGCGCTGCAAATCGGCAATTAATGCGGCAACCTCGTTGCCAATACCTTCTTCATCTGGACTACCCGCGGCAAGAACTAATCCGTATTCGGCAGGGACATTCTGCCAAGCGCGTAATAAATGCGCCAAACCTTTTTGTCGAGTAATTCGGCCAACGAAGATTGCATAGGGCCCAGTGATTCCAAAACTTTCAGGAACAGAGGCATCAGGATTTGGTGCAAACTTATTGGTGTCCACACCGTTTCGTATTGTGACAACCTTGGCAGGATCTACGGATGGATAGGCTGCTAAAACGTCTGCACGCATTCCATCGCTGACTGCGATGATTGCAGCAGCAGCTTCGAATGAAGTCTTTTCTGCCCACGATGAAATCTTGTATCCACCACCCAACTGATCTGCTTTCCATGGGCGCAGAGGTTCAAGTGAATGGGCGCTCACAATGTGGGGGATTCCATGTTGTAGTGATGCAATATGGCCCGCCATGTTTGCATACCAAGTATGTGTGTGAACAACATCAACATGTCCTAAGTGCCTTGCAATCTCTAGATCGATAGCAAGTGCTTGCACAGCAGGATTAGCATCGGCAAAACCTGCAGGTAATGAATACCCAAAAGCATCATCTCGTTTTCCGCCAAAACAATGGACACCAACATGAACATCCTTGATTGTGCGAAGGGCTTGCGTTAACTGAAGGACATGAACCCCGGCACCACCATAAATAGCTGGTGGCCATTCCTTGGTAACAATGCCTACATTTAACGCGGTCATATTTTGCTAATCCTCTTCCTTCGACAAGGGTGAAAGGCTATCGTTAAGCCATGGCTAAACTGCAACTTCCACTCAGCATCGTTCTTGCTGGTGGCGAGGGCAAGCGTCTTATGCCTCTTACAGCAGATCGCGCAAAACCTGCTGTCCCATTTGGTGGTTCATATCGACTAGTGGACTTTGTTTTATCAAATCTTGCCAATGCAAATATGTTAAAAATTGCTGTTCTTACTCAGTACAAGTCTCATTCGCTTGACCGCCACATAACTACAACCTGGCGCATGTCATCACTTCTTGGAAATTACATAACTCCGGTACCAGCACAGCAGCGGCTAGGCCCACGTTGGTACACAGGCAGCGCTGATGCAATCTTGCAAAACTTCAATTTGATTCACGATGAAGATCCAAAGCATGTATTGGTTTTTGGTGCAGATCACGTGTATCGGATGGATCCAATGCAAATGTTCCAGCAACATGTGGATTCTGGTGCGGGCGTAACGGTTGCGGCAATTCGAATGCCACGTTCTGAAGCGCATGATTTTGGTGTGATTGAACTTGCTGACGATGGAGTAAGCATTAAAGCTTTTCACGAAAAACCAACGGACCCACCTGCGATGCCCGGACATCCAGAAATGTCATTGGTTTCAATGGGTAATTATATTTTTAAGCGCGATGTCATGGAAGAAGCTTTAATTATTGACTCTGAAGATTTGGAATCTCGTCACGATCTCGGTGGAAATATCATTCCTTATCTAACACGCATGGGCGTTGCAAAGGTTTACGACTTTGCTAACAATGTTGTGCCCGGCGAAACTGAACGCGATAAAGGTTATTGGAGAGATGTTGGTTCAATAGATGCTTATTATGATGCTCATATGGATTTAGTGTCTGTGCATCCAATCTTTAATCTTTACAACCGTGAGTGGCCGCTGTTAACAAATCCACCATCACTACCACCAGCTAAATTCAGCGAAGGTGGCTCTGCTCATGATTCGATTGTTGCGGCGGGTTCGATTGTTGCAGGCGGAATTCTTCATGGTTCAGTAGTTTCATATGATGTCTCTGTTGGAAATGCCGCAATCGTAGAAGGCTCTGTCTTAATGCCATCGGTAAAGATTGGTGATCGCGCAATTATTCGCAAAGCAATCTTAGATAAGAGTGTCGTAGTTGATCCTGGAGCTCAGATTGGCGTGGACTTAGAGCGCGATCGTCAACGCTTTACTGTCAGCGAAGGTGGAATTGTTATTGTGGGCAAAGGCGTGCGCGTTACGGTTTAATTCCATCGTTTTAAATATCCAACCACAGACATTTGCCGCGTAAAGTTGTGAATTGGGCAGGTGGCATGGCTAGACTGTGCCAGTCAGCGTTGACCATAAGTGGTGGAATTTTTAGCCACTTCATTTAACAATAAAATTGTTGGAGTTAATCATGCGTATTGGTGTCCTCACTGGCGGCGGAGACTGCCCCGGTTTAAATGCAGTTATTCGTGCAGTAGTTCGTAAAGGTGTCAGAGAGTACGGGCACGAATTTGTCGGATTCCGTGATGGCTGGAAGGGACCTCTAGAGGGTCTAACCATGCCGCTTAATATTGAAACGACCCGCGGAATCTTGCCTCGCGGCGGAACAATTCTTGGTTCATCTCGCACTAACCCATTTAAAATTGACGGTGGCGTTGAGCGAATCAAAGAAAATCTTGAAAAGGCTGGCATCGATGCACTGATTGCAATTGGTGGCGAAGACACTTTGGGTGTTGCAACAAAGCTTGATGCTCTTGGCGTCAAGGTGATCGGTGTTCCAAAGACTATTGATAATGATCTGAACAACACTGATTACACATTTGGTTTTGATACAGCGGTAAACATTGCAGTAGAGGCGATCGATCGCCTGCACACAACCGCTGAATCACATCACCGTGCCTTAATCGTTGAAGTTATGGGTCGCCATGCAGGCTGGATCGCATTGCACTCAGGTCTTGCAGGTGGCGCGGCATGTATTTTGATTCCAGAGCAGAAATTCTCAGTAGACAAGGTGTGCGAATGGGTTGAATCTCGTTTCAAGTCTCATTACGCGCCAATCATCGTAATTGCAGAGGGTGCAATTCCTCAAGATGGTGACTTGATTGTTAAAGATCAGACCCTGGATTCATTTGGCCACGTAAAATTGTCAGGCATTGGTGACTGGCTAGCAGGCCAGATCGAAGCCAAGACTGGCAAGGAAGCTCGCACATCTGTCTTGGGGCATATCCAACGTGGTGGCTCACCGACAGCGTTTGACCGCGTACTTGCTACTCGCTTTGGATTGCATGCAATCACCGCGGCTCACGAAGGTGACTGGGGAAAGATGGTTGCACTTCACGGGACAAACATCGCTCGCGTGCCATTGGCATCAGCAACTGAGAAGTTAAAGACTGTTCCGCTAGAGCTATACAAGGAGTCAGAGATCTTCTTCGGGTAATTGCCGCGCGCGATTACTTTCGGACTCTCTACACTTCTGTGATGAGCACAAACTTAAACACTCTGTTTACACCTGGGCTTGTTGCTGCTCAGCAACCAACCTGGCCAGGTGGACCAGAGGGTGAACCGGTTAAAGCAGCGGTGGCACAGTTAAAAGCACTGCCACCACTAGTCTTTGCCGGTGAATGCGATGACCTAAAAGTTCGCATTGCGCTCGCAGCAGAAGGTAAGGCTTTTTGGTTACAAGGTGGAGATTGCGCCGAAACCTTTGCAGCAGCAACAGCTGATTCAATCCGCAATCGCATCAAAACAATTTTGCAGATGGCAGCAGTTCTTCAGTACTACTCAAGCCTTCCCGTTATCAAAGTTGGCCGCATGGCTGGGCAGTTCGCTAAACCTCGCTCCAATGACCTAGAAACTCGTGGCGATGTAACGCTCCCTGCCTACCGCGGTGATGCTGTTAACGATATTGAGTTTACGGAAAGCGCTCGCACACCAGATCCTCAACGTTTAGTCCGCGTCTATAACACATCTGCTGCAACTCTTAATTTAGTACGCGCATTTACGCAAGGTGGATTTGCAGATCTTCGCCAGGTACACGAATGGAACAAGGGTTTTATTCGTGATTCGAAAGTTGGCGAGCGATACGAACAGATGGCAAACGAAATTGGCCGTGCTCTCGCATTTATGAAATCTGCTGGCGTTGATCCTGCAAGCTTTAAATCAGTAGATTTCTTTGCAAGTCATGAAGCATTGATTTTGGAGTACGAAAAGGCTTTGACTCGTATTGATTCACGCACTGGTGATGCTTACGATGTTTCGGGACATTTCATCTGGATCGGTGAACGAACACGTCAACTAGATGGAGCGCACGTTGATTTCGCAGCAAAGGTGCGTAATCCAATCGGTATCAAGCTTGGGCCAAAGTCCACTGTGGAAGATGCGCTTGCATTAATCGACAAGCTAGATCCAAACCGTGAACCAGGCCGAATTACATTTATTACACGAATGGGTGCGAAGAACATACGTGAAATTTTGCCTGCCCTAGTTGATGGAGTAACTAAATCAGGAGCAAAGGTTTTGTGGGTCTGCGATCCAATGCATGGAAACACGTACGAGGCACCAAGTGGCTACAAGACCCGCAGCTTTGACGATGTAATGGATGAGGTAAAGGGATTTTTTGAAGTTCACAAGGCACTTGGCACACATCCAGGTGGGGTTCATATTGAACTAACTGGCGACGATGTGACTGAGTGCGTTGGTGGCGGCGAAGAGATTTCACACGAAGATTTGGCCTCACGGTATGAAACAGCCTGTGATCCACGACTAAATCATGCTCAATCTCTCGAACTCGCATTTTTAGTTGCCGAAATGTTGCGCGATCGCTAATTTTGTCTCGTGCCGCTTTTAATTACTTCTCACAAGACCCCAGTCGGCACCCTTAATTTATTGGCAGATGATCAGATCCTGATCGGAGCAAATCTTTCAACTGTTTCAGCGTTCAAGGCTGGAAAAGATGTAAAAGTTGTTAAATCAATTCCTGTGATTTCAGATTTGATTGCCGATTACTTTGACGGAGATTTGACTGCACTTAACGGAATTCAAGTCAGACAAGCTGGTGCAGCGTTTTCCCAAACTGCCTGGAAAGCCATGCGCAAGATAACTCCTGGAAAAACCTGGTCATACGCCGATCTCGCAGCTAAGGCTGGGTCACCTGCGGCGGTACGTGCTGCAGGAAGTGCATGTGCAAACAATGCAATCATGCTTGTTGTTCCTTGCCACCGAGTTGTTAAAACTGGGGGAGCGCTAGGAAATTACGCCTACGGTGTTGAAAAGAAGAAATGGCTCTTAAGCCACGAGGGCTTTCTTTAAAATTTCAATTGCCTCTGCGCACTGTGCATCATTAAAATCCAAATGAGTTACTAAGCGCGCATACTTAGGGCCAAGCGCACTAATCCATAAGCCTGCATCACGGCAACGTTGTGCAAGCTCTGCAGCGGTTATTGGAAGTGCTGCAAGATCTAAGCCAACAATGTTTGTCTCAACTATTGATGGATCAATTAATGATGAATCGATTGCGGCAATTGCCACAGCAATTTCCTTGGCACGGCGATGATCTTCAGCTAAACGATCGATGTTGTTATCAAGTGCGTAATGAGCACCAGCTGCCAGTAATCCGATCTGTCGCATTCCTGCTCCGTAACGCTTGCGCCAGACACGAGCTTTAGTAACTCTTTCCTTAGTCGACAGCATGACTGAGCCAACTGGTGCACCTAAACCTTTAGAAAGACACACTGAAATTGTGTCGAAGTACTTTCCGTACTCTAAAAATGAAACACCAGATGCCACATGTGCGTTCCAGATTCGTGCACCATCCAGGTGAAGCGCAAGACCTAATTCATCAGCCCCAGTGCGTAGGGCAGCAATTTCTGAAATTGGCTGGACTGTTCCGCCACCAAAGTTATGCGTGTTTTCAACTGCAATGGCAGTTGTTGATACCAGGTATGGACCGCTGTTGGGGCGAGCGATTTCAAGGGCATCAGATGCTTTTAAAAGACCATTTTTTTCTGGAAAAGTTCGTGTAGTAATTCCACTAAATACAGCTGCTGCACCTAATTCAGCTCGCACGATATGACTATTTGTTTCAGCAATTAGTTCTTCTCCTGGTGCAACCAACATGCGTATCGCTAATTGATTGGCGAGTGATCCAGTTGGCGCAAATAGGCCTGCTTCTTTGCCAAACATGGCAGCGACTCGTTCTTCAAGTGAGTTAACTGTTGGGTCATCGCTATAGACATCATCTCCGACCGGAGCATGTGCAATAGCTTCTCGCATCGCATCGGACGGGCGGGTAACGGTGTCACTTCTAAGATCAATTGCCATGTCTTATATTCTCACGATTCCTTGGTGACGATTACAAACATCGCCATGACAACGAGTACGCCACCAACAGCTTTTTGAGGAGTAAGTGTTTCTCCGCCAAAGAGGATTGCGAATATGGCAGCAAATACAACCTCCATAGTCAGGATTACGGCAACCTTGGTTGTGCTCATATGAGCCTGCGACCAGGTTTGAATCACAAATGCCACCGCAGTACAGGCCACCGCTGTAAAAATAACAGTCGCCCATACGCCGCTGTCAGGAGGAAGTTGATATCCACCTTCAAAAAGTGAAGCAACTCCGGTTAAGACGGCGCACATTGCTAATTGCACAACGGTCATCGCATAGGCATCGCGGCCACTACTCCATGTACCCAAGGCAATGATGTGTGCACCAAATGCAAATGCACTACCTAGGACAAGTAATTCGCCAAATCCAATTGACCAGCCTTGTAATGAAAGCAACGCTAACCCGATAGTTGCAACAGCAACACAACCCCAGGTAACCATTGTTATGCGAGCCTTTAATACGACCGCTGCAATCAAGGGTGTAAAGACAACGTAAAGGCCGGTAATAAAGCCAGTTATAGCGGCTCCTGTCCGTGCTAAGCCAAGAGTTTGCAGAATGTATCCGCTACCAAGAAACAGGCCTGCCGTTGAAGCTCGCAGTAGTAAGTCTTTATTGAAATATTTAATGCACTGTGGACGAATTAAAATCATCACAATCACAGCCAATACGAATCTGCTAAAAAGAAAGTTGTTGACAGTTTGACGTTCAATCGCATCTTTCATCACCACAAAGGCAAAGCCCCAGGCTGCTGAAACAGATAACAAGGCCCAGGGGGCAAGCTTTAATTGCAGGTGATGTCGAGCAGACATTAGCCACGCAATTTCTTGAGTAACGCAACTTCCTTGCCATGTTCTGCTTCCATGCCAGGTGTCTCAAGAATCAAGGGAGCGTTTGCGACTGCAGGGTGGGCTAGTAACTCTTTAAAGGGGTCAACACCGATGTGACCATCGCCAATATTCTGGTGACGATCCTTGAGCGCTCCACACACATCCATTGAATCATTTGCATGTACTAATTGGAATCGTTCGACTCCGGCAATCTCAACCAACAAATCAATCGTTGCAGTCATTCCACCTTTTACTGAAATGTCATGACCTGCAGCAAAGACATGGCAGGTGTCCAGACAGATGGCCACCTTTGGGTGGTATTCCAGAGCTTTCAAATACATTGCAAGATCGTCAAGTTTCTTTACGAGTGATTGACCTTGTCCGGCAGTTGGTTCAAGCAAAAGATAGGGCGCATCATCACCGAGTGCGTTAAGGATTGGCATCATGCCTTCATGAATCTGCTTCCATGCTTTTTCAACATGGTTTACATCAACTGCAGAACCTGTATGGATAACCACACCAAGTGCTCCAATATCGGCGCCGCGTTGTAGCGAGTACGCAGTTGAAGCAAGGGAATTTAAGTATGTTGCTTCAGTTGGTGACCCTAAATTAATTAAGAATGGAGCATGAACATAGGTTTCAATGTCTAATTCGGCGGCCTTAATTTTGAAGGCTTCATCGAGATCTGGCTTAGCTTCTGGCATCGCCCACGTACGCGGACTTGATGCAAATACTTGAATTGCTTCTGCGCCAATAGTTTCGGCATATGCAATTGATCGCTTGGCCATTCCGCCGGTAGTGGGGGTGTGGGCACCGATGCGGGGTTTTTTAATTGGCGTAGGCATTGGGTCACCCTACGGTAATCGTCACCAAACTTCCACGTAAAACCTTGGTATTAACTGCTGGAGAAACTTTCTTAACAACCTTTTTCTTAGCGTTTCCGATAGTCACAACCTTTACCTTTAGTCCAAGGGATTCAAGCATCGCCTTACCTGCATCCGCTTCCATGGTGATGATTGTTTTTGGAATAAATGTGTAGCGAGGACCTTTTGAAATAAGGATTGAGACTTTAGCGCCCTTATTTGCAGTATCTCCACCAGCTGGAGTTTGCGAAATAACTGCAAGCTCCGGGGTTGTCTCACTAAATGCATATCCAGATTCAACATTAAAACCAGCACCTGTTAATTCATTGAGTGCTTGCTCGCCACTTTTGCCTATGTAGGAAGGTAGTGCAACTTGCTCGATTCCTTTTGAAACAATTAAATTGATCTTTGTATCTCGCTTTACAGAAGAACCAGATACTGGTGATGTTGAGATGACAAATCCCTTTGGTATTTCAGAATTAAACACTTCTGTTGTTGTGCCGACAGTCAACGGATACTTACTTATTGCTGCTTGCGCGGCCTTCGGCGTTAATCCCGTGATTGATGGGATTGTGTAGCGCTCTGGGCCTTTTGAAATAATTAACTTAACGCTGCCACCAGCGTCTACTTTTCCACCACCTGGCGGCACAGATTCAATAATTCTTCCCTTTGCAATGTCCTCATCAAATCTGTTTTCTAGAATAACTGCGGTTAAGCCAAGGGGTTTGAAGGAAGAAACAGCTTCGTCATAACTGCCACCAACAGTTGATGGAACTACTACTCGAGATCCGGGACCAACTAGAGTCCACCAGCCACCAATACCTAGTGCAATCGCTAAAACCAAAGCAACTTTGCGGTTTCTACGAACTCGCTTACTGGCGCGCTTCTTCTTTTCTTCTGTGCGCTTTATTTCGCGAGTAGTTTCTTGTATCTCAACAGTTGTTTCTTTTACTGGCTCATCTTTTAACTTCCTGCGGACTTTCTCGCGGATTGGTTCAACGGGAAGGTCCAAACCAAGGTCTAGTTGGTTTTTCTTGGGATCAATTTCGATCTGAATAGTCTGCAAACGAGCTAGGAATTCCCCAGCCGTACGTGGGCGATCATCGGGGTTCTTAGCCGTTGCACTTGCAATCAACTCATCTAAACTTTGAGGAATCTCCTTGCGCTTGCTGCGAAGATGTGGGATTTCTTCGTTGACATGCATGTAGGCAATTTGAATTGGAGAATCGCCCATAAATGGTTTTTCACCAGTAAACATTTCGTAGGCAACAATTCCAGCTGCGTAAACATCACTGCGCGAGTCGGCGATTCCACGCTGGACTTGCTCGGGAGATAGGTAAGAAACGCTACCTAAAATCACACTGGATTCAGCTGTCATGGTTGTGCCTATTAACTCACCACGCGCCAATCCAAAGTCAGCGATTTTGATACGTCCATCCTTAGAAATCAAGATGTTTTCAGGCTTTATATCTCGATGCACAATTCCTAATTCATGGGCTGCAGCAAGAGCCGACAAAATTGGTGTCAGGTAATTAATTGCATCTTTAATTTCAAAGCGGCCACGTTCATTTAAATATTCACGGAGTGTGTGACCTTCAATCAACTCCATGACTAGAAAGACCGCTGGTACTCCACCTTGATTCCAGCCTTGATCTTGTACCGCCACAATATTTGGGTGCGTTAATGCTGCTGCAGCCTTGGCTTCACGAATAAATCGGGAAACAAATGCTTCATCCTGCGCTAAATGCGCATGCATGATTTTCACGGCAACCTTGCGATCAAGTCGTGTATCTAACGCTTCATAGATTGTTGCCATTCCGCCGTTAGCGACCTGTCGAAGCAATTGGTAGCGCCCATCAATGAGCTCACCGGTCAGATCGGACATATGCAGATTTTATGGAGTGCGCCTGTGACAGGTGATGAGGGCGCGCCCAAAACAGTTATGAAGTGAGTTTAAACTCGCAATTTTCACGGGTTTCATCCCGTGCGAAGTGTTTATCTTGATCAACTTGCCATTGCCGCATCTGCGCCTCAATGTGTACACCATCTCGATCTAAGACACGTTGCAAACCGATTTCAGGTTCAATATCAAGCCAATAAGTCGTAGCTCCAGTTTCGCGCACAATCTGTTGAGCTGCTCCGACTCCTTCGATAATCAAATAGTCAGTAGGAGTAACTTTTTCTTCGCTATCAAAGGCCATGGTGTGCCAGTTAAATATCTTGATGACAAACTCTCTGCCCGCAAGATGTGCGGTGGAAATTCGGTCTAAAATCTCGGATAGCGCGTTGCTTAAGGCATTATCCCAACCGTTGTATAAGTCATCCATGTGAATGACATGCACAGTTGCATTGAGAGAGAGCTCTGCTTCGAGTTTTGCAGCAAAGGTTGTCTTGCCAGCACCTGCCGGACCATCAATGGCTAAGAGAGTCATACCAACGCTTCCAACCTATAACTGCAACACCAGTAAACATTGCGTATAAAACAGCGGTAAACCAGTACCCAAGAAGTGCGTATTGAATCGTTCCGGCAAGGTCTACGACCAGCCACACGATCCATGCTTCATATTTTTCTTTAACCATCATGACTTGTGCTACCAAGCTACCGATCAATAAGAACGCATCCGACCAGGTCGCTGCCGCTCCAATATTTGATAGTAGTGGTGACAGCAATGCAACACTGAAGAATGTTCCAATAGCGATGTATAGGCGATTACGATTTGATAAATGGCTGGAAACGGCTCCGGTAGGAGACCAACCAAACCAACCATAAAACGCGGCAATGATAAATATGATTTGTAAGGCAGCGCTAGCAAAGAGATCAACTTGATAAAAGAAAACTCCGTACAGCGCACTGCTTAAGGCCCACCAAGGCCAAGTAATTCTTTTTCCCGTAGTTCCAAGCCAGACACCTACAAATGAGGTAAGTGCGGCGACAAATTCTAAAACTGAGACTTCATAGCCCCAAGCGGTAAATAAAGTGGTGGACATGAATTTCCTTTCCACGTCCGCATTATCGGACGGGTCAATCGGTCGGTCTGAATTTCAGACCCTCTCAGCCATCACGGCTCCCGTGGTTACAACTCTAGCGTGAAATCAGCTGTCGCTTAATGAAGGCAGCACCAGCAACTCGAATTCGACGGGCTGTCGATGTCTTTGCTCGTTGATTAAAAATGTCATACCCAATCTTTTCTACCTCATCCACAATGCCGCAATACAAGGTGCTTGCCGCTTGGATACATGGACGACTTGTTGATTGCAGCATGGCGATTCCAGGAGCCGCTTCACTCTGTAATTGACGAACACGAGCAATCTGAAATTTCAGTGCGTTAATAATTTCAGGCGTTAATACTCGCTCTTCGAGCATTTCGCGGGTGACACCAAACTGTGCCAGCTCTTTAATAGGCAGATACACACGGCCACGATCTAAATCTTCATCAACATCACGAATGAAGTTTGCCAACTGGAATGCGATCCCTAACTTCTCTGCCGCTTTAAATGCATCGTTGTGTAAAGGCCCAAGAATAGGGACCATTTCCAATCCGATGACTGCAGCCGAGCCGTACACATATTCCAGTAAATCTTCATATGTTTCATATTCCTGGACAGTTAAATCCATTGTCATCGAATGTAAGAAAGCCTCAAAGTGTTCGTGCGGAATATCAAAACGTTTAACAGTATCGATCAATGCACGGCCCACATGATCATCACTTGTGCCTTTTTTTAGATCTGCTAGAACTCCATTACCCCACTTACTTAATTCTTGTGCTTTTTCTTCAACGCTTAATTCGGAAGACAAATCGTCAACAATTTCATCGGCATACCGTGCAAACCCATATAAGGCATGCACAAAAGGACGCTGTGACTTTGGGAGCAAGAGCGTTGCTAGAAAGTAGGTCTTGCCATGTAATGCATTTAACCGCTTGCACTCGGCATACGATGCCCGAAGGTCAGGATCAGTGATCCCTGCAGCAGTTAATTCATCCACTTACTTAACCGGACCCACGATGCGTTCTGCAGCAAGTCTTCCTGAAATTAAAACCATTGGGACTCCAACTCCAGGTTGTGTTCCAGATCCAGCAAAGACTACGTTTTCAATTCCAGCTGCCATGTTGCGTGGTCTGAAGGGACCTGTTTGGAAGAAGGTATGCGCGCTAGCAAATGGTGCGCCAGCTTCCATACCTTGTGCCTGCCAATCAAGTGGAGTTGTTAAAACTTCAGTTTCAATCGAATCACCAAAGCCTGTGTAACCACGCTTTTCCATTGTCTCGACCATGTGATCGCGATATGGCTTTGCTTGCTTAGTCCAATCAATATCAGCGGTTAAGTTTGGGGTTGGAAATAATATGTAATAAGAGTGCTTGCCAGCAGGTGCCAGCGATGGATCATCCTTGGATGGAAGTGTTACCAAGATACTTGGATCACTCATCAGTTGCTTCTTCTTAATAAGTTCATCAAATACGCCATCCCACGATTCTCCAAAGTGAATGTTGTGGTGGGCGGCAAAGTCGTACTCCTTCGAGGAGCCAGCCAACATAGTTACACACGATGGCGAGTAATTAAGACGCTTCACGCTAAATGGAGTCTTACCCAGCAAATCACGCCAAGCAACAGGCAAATCAGGGTTCAAGATCACCGCATCACATTCGATACGTTGACCATCTTCTGTGATGACCGCTTTTGCGCGTCCGTTTTGCACATCAATTGTTGAAACAGTGGTGCTGAATTTGAATTCAACACCGTGTTTTTGTGCAGCAGCCGCCATTGCGCGCGGTACTGCGTGCATTCCACCCTTAGGAAAGAACACACCGTTAACAGAGTCCATGTATGCAATAACGGCATAGATAGCTAGCGCCTGTTGTGGACTAACACCTGCATACATTGCCTGGAATGAGTACACACGCTGTAGGCGTGGATCCTTCATGAATTGATTAACTTTTGGTGACAGTCTGCGGAATCCACCGAGTGCGATTAGCCGCGCAAGGTTTGGAGTTAAGAGATTAAAAGGCGAATCAATGTTGCGATCAATAAAGTCATTCATCTCATACTTATATAGCTTTGTTACAAACTCCACATACTTTGCATATCCAGCAGCTTCTTCTGGGCTGATCTTGTCGGCAATTTCAGCTTCCATCTGTGCAGTGTTTGCATGCACATCTAGTTGCGATCCATCTGCGTAGAAAGCACGGTACAAAGGAGAAACAGGCATGAGTTCAACCCAGTCCTTCATCTCTTCACCGACGCAACTAAATGCATCTTGAATCAACGATGGCATTGTTAAAACAGAAGGACCTGTATCAAATGAGTATCCGTCTTTTTGCAACAAGCCACTTCGGCCACCCGGCACAGATTCACGTTCGATAACAGTTACTTTACGGCCAGCACCTGCTAATCGAAGTGCTGCGCTAAGACCTGCATATCCTGCACCAACGATGACAACATGGTCGGTGGGGCCTTTGACACGTGCGGGCATTACGAGCTCCTCTTAGTTGCGATATTTGCAAGCTCAATGAGCATTGCACTTCCATCTTCTGTAAAGACCGCAGATTGTGCCGCGGTTAATGCTTGATCTGTTAAACGTTCAATAGTTGCTTCGAGTTCTGCTCGCGCACCAGTGGCTTCGATGATTTCTTGCAGGGCAGCCACACCTTGTGCATCTAGATCGGGCTTTCCAAAGTGCTTGCGTGCAACCTCTCGCTGGGATTCTGATTGGCGATCATTGGTCATTGCAATCAAGACTGTTCGCTTTCCTTCGCGCAGATCATCACCGGCAGGCTTTCCTGTTACGGATGGATCTCCGAATACTCCCAACAAGTCATCGCGAAGTTGGAATGCTTCGCCTAGGGGAAGACCGTATGCAGATAGTGCAGTAAAGGTTTCAGCAGGCGCAGATGTCATTGCTGCACCTAAATGCAGTGGACGCTCGATTGTGTATTTGCCAGATTTGTAACGAGCAATCTTCATGGAACGATCGACATTTGTTGTCTTTTGTGTTTGTTCATGAATATCTAAAAACTGTCCTGCCATCAATTCAACACGCATTTCGTTGTAGTACGGGAACACACGAGCGAATTGTTCTGTTGTTAATCCAGCACTATTTAGCATTTGATCTGACCATACGAGAGCTAAGTCACCTAACAAGACTGCAGCAGATAATCCATACTGCGGGGCAAAGCCATCAAGTTCTTCCTGAACATGAATAGTTTCAAAGTGGCGATGAATCGAAGGCTTTCCGCGACGAGTATCTGAGCCATCCATTAAGTCATCATGAATAAGTGCGCACGCTTGCAATAGTTCCAATGCTGCCATGGCGCGGATAACAGGTTTTTCGATAGCTCCACCTGAAGCGGCAAAGCCTGCATAGGCAAACAATGGGCGTAAACGTTTTCCACTATCTAATAAGAAAGCCGTTAATGCATCAGATACAGGGGAGAGTTCTGTCGAAATCGAATTCAGATAGGCGCTCTCAAAGTTAAGGAAGATGGCTAACTCTTCTTCAACGGCGCTACGAACGCTTGCTAACGCAGTCTTTGGCTCTGAACTCACTCGGTAACGGTACCCTCACCCAGTGGTACTTCGCACTTCGTATTCATTCGAGTTCTTCCCTCCTAAGGATGTTGAGGGTGAAGAACGGTTGTGGGCTGCCATCGATGGCCTTAAATCGATAAACCCAGACTTTGTTTCTGTGACCTATGGCGCAGGTGGATCTACCCGCGATCGTTCAATTCGGATTGCTCAAGAAATTACCAAGCGCACTGGCATTTCAACTGTTGCTCACCTGACATGCGTTGGATCTACTCGTGATGAATTGATTGCAATTTTGCACAGCTATAAAGAAGCAGGCATCACAAGTATTTTGGCACTTCGCGGAGATCCAACTGGGGGACCAAGTGCACCATGGACACCTACACCCGGTGGCCTTAATCATGCAGATGAGTTAGTTCAGTTAGCCGATGAGTTTGGTGGATTCACAATTGGTATTGCGGCTTTTCCAGATGGCCATCCCGCATCTAAAGGTGATTTTGAAAAAGACATCGACGTGCTCATACGCAAAGAAGAACTAGGCGCAACTTTTGCTACGACACAGTTTTTCTTTGAAGCAGATCGTTACACACAATTAATGGACCGTCTGGCAGAACGTGGCTCAAAATTAGTCATCATTCCTGGCATCTTGCCTGTGACAAACGTGAAGTTGTTGCATCGAATGGCAGAACTTGGTGGCACTCCGATTCCTTCATATATCGCACAGGCTTTTGCAGAAGTTGAAAATGATCCAGCTGCCGTGCGGGCGCTTGGTGTTGAGATAGCAACATCACTCTGCCAACAACTATTGGCAGCCGGGGCACCGGGGCTACACTTTTACACAATGAATAGCTCTACTGCTACTCAAGAAATTTGTAGGAACCTGAATGCTTAACAAGGATGAGTTCAAGGCAAAGTGGAGTTCTTTACATAGCGATGCCGAAACGACCGGCATTGTTGGTGGCTGGTTAAACATTTCTTACCGCTTTGGTTTGATCTGCACATTGCTTCGGATATCTCCTAATGCCCTGACCCTGTTTGGATTGTTAGGTGCGGTAGCAACCGCTATCACTGCGCATTTGCCATGGGCCATCCTTTTCTTAGTATTTTCATTGTTTTGTGATGGCATTGATGGCAGCGTTGCAATTTTTCAACACCGCGAAAGCAAGTTTGGAGCAACCCTTGATTCAGTTGTCGATCGCATCAGCGAAGCGCTGTGGTTTTTTGCCCTGTATGCAATAGGTGTTCCAGCGTGGATCCCTATTACTTTATGGTCTGTCGCGGCTTTTCAAGAGTATGCCCGAGCAAAAATAGTTTCACTCGGTGTTAGTGACATCGGTGTTGTCACACCTGCCGAACGCCCAGTGCGTGCGAGTTTCCTTTTTATTGTTTTGATTCTCAATCAACTGTCCTTGCCGGGAGCAACCGAACTTTCGATTGCTTTCTTGGTACTACAAATTTATAGTTTTATTAGTGTCGTGCGTTTTTCTCGTAGCCGATTGCTTCAGTAACTAAATCTCCACTAATACCAACTAGTGGCAACCCGCCACCTGGGTGGGCTGATCCTCCTACTAGATACAAACCTTTTATCGGGGAACGATTCTTTGCGCGCATGAATGCCGCTCGAGCTCCATTACTTGAGGTGCCATAGATAGCACCACCTGGTGCGCGAACAGCTGCTTCCAAATCTGAGGGTGTTCGAATAGTTAATGACTCTAAACGATCTCGCACCGAAATTCCGCGTGCTTCTATTTGATCAATGATGCTGTTTGCATACTTGCTCGAAAACTCATGATTACTCCAGTCAAACTGACCATGGGTTGGTGCGTTAACAAGCACGAACCAACCTTCAAGATTTTCATCTTTGCTCATCGCTTCATCTTGTGGAGCACAAATATAGATCGTGGGCTTTTCTACGGGTAGGCCATCGTTGAAAATTGCATCAAACTCAGCATCATAATTTTCAGGAAAAAGTATTGTGTGATGATTCAATACTTGTTGTGGGTCCTTGCGCATGCCCAGTAATAATGAGAAGCCAGCAACAGATACATCCGCGTTTGCTATGTTCTTGCGGGCTTTCTTAAGGGCGCGCTTATGTCCCGTAATTAGCGTGTTATAAACAAGTGAGGCATCAGCATTTGCAATGACAGCATCTGCTTCAACGATTGTTCCATCGGCCAAAACAACACCTGTGGCTTTACTGCCAGTAGTTTGAATACTGGCAACAGGGGAGTTCAGGTGAAAGGTAACGCCAACATCTAGGGCACGCTGGTGCACCGTGGTTGTTAGATTTCCGAGACCACCTTTTACATGCCAGGCACCAAAGCTTTCTTCGACAAAAGCGATTGTCGAAAGTACTGCAGGGGCTTTGCGAGGGTCGGATCCGCTATATGTGGCATAGCGATCCATGATGTATCGAAGACGTTCATCCTTAAGAATTTCATCTGCATGCTGTCGCAGCGTCTTCCACGGGGCAATAATCTTCATATCGCGCAGAAAGGTAATGCGCTTGATTAGAGAGAGAGGAGACTTGAGTTCAGATTCAACAAAAGGAACTCGGCTGACATCCCACATACGTTCGGCACGTTTCATGATGCGATCCCACTGAGACGCGCCCTCTGCCCCAAAACTTGAAGTGATCGCGTCCAAAGTTTCCTTGCGGGAAAGGTTGGAAAACTTAACGTTGCTTCCATCAGTAAAACGATAATCAAAAGAAGGATTAACAGATTCGATTGGACAGACAAGCCCCATTGGTTTACCTGTACGCTGAAAAAAATCCCGGTAAACAGCAGGTAGTGTCAATAATGATGGCCCGGTATCAAATGCAACTTTGCCAATCCATTCGGTGCGACACTTTCCACCAACTTGATCAGATGCCTCAAAGACAACAACTTCATGTCCACCGCGTGACAAACGCGCAGCAGCGGTCATGCCGCCCATGCCTGCGCCAATCACAACGATCTTCATACGGTGCGACCTTTCCATTGGATACTTCCGCGCATCAAGTATGAGTAAATAATCAGATAAATCAAAGCAACTATAGATATTGGATGCAACACACTTGCTAGTACATTGCCACGACTCTTAATTGCGCTGAGTACACGAGTTCCAACAATCGCCGCAAAGCCAAGCCAGCCATACATATTTCCTAACAAGCCAAGAATTAGTGGTGCGATGGATGTTGCAAATAAAAATGCAACAACAAATACAGCTCCTACTAACGAACCAAAGGCCTTATTCAAGGATTTTCCGTACCCAGCTTCAATCTGGCTCCAGGATGAATACATACGAGTTTCGGCGATTTCAGATCCATTAATAACAGTTCCTGACGATCCACTTTTAACAAGTTCGCGTGCCAAGAAAACATCGTCGATTACTGCATGTTTGACAGATGC
The DNA here is from genome assembly GCA_903820565.1 of uncultured Actinomycetes bacterium. Lineage (GTDB taxonomy): Bacteria > Actinomycetota > Actinomycetes > Nanopelagicales > Nanopelagicaceae > Planktophila. The sequence goes on along the minus strand of CAIJHZ010000083.1, from coordinate 3,826 downwards.
ATAGCCACCAATTGAATCTAAAGCAGAACGGAGAACAACAAAAAATTGACCGTTTGCAACAGCCATTGAAGTTCGTCTTGAGTTCTCTGCATAACGAAGAGGTACGGTTGTAAGCCAAGACCATTGAAGCAAAGGCTGGATCAACCGCTCACTAAATGTTTTTGCAATTTGCCGTGGATACGGTGAGACAAAATCTAATCGAGCCCCATGCATCAGCGTTACCGCTTTGTTGATTGCATCGTTACTTAATCTCACATCTGCATCAATAGAAACCAAAACTTCTTCATTGCTCGCCTCATACAGCTGCTGCAACGCCCACGTTTTACCAATCCATGCATCGTCCAGAGCGACACCTTTAATGACTGTAAATCGGGGGTCACCGCCGGTGAATTGGTTGAGCAAATCAAAAGTGCCATCATCCGAACTGTCATCCAATAGATAAAAGTGCAATGAACCCTCTTGGGCTGCCAGGGTTGCAACCAGACCCTCTACGTTTTCCGCCTCGTTACGCATAGGAACGAGCACGCCAACAGTTTCAGCTAATTCTGAAGTGCGCTTAGGTGTGCGAATCTGGACAAAGTTAACTGCTGCGATGGTGAGCAGAATTAAAGGGAGTAAGAAAAAAAGGATCATAAAAGAGTTACGGTCTTCCGACCCAACGATTAAAGAAGTAAGGCGCAAGAAGCAGACCCAAAATTAATCCAGAAAATCCTGCAATTCCTGGACGACCGAAGAAGAAAAGATTTCCTACAACTCCTGAAAACCAGGTCCAGAACAAGAGAAGATCTGCAGCGATTAATGATCCGCCAACCTTTCGTCGATCACGAGGAGTCAAAAAGTGCAGAAGCGTCATCAAGAGCATTCCTGATAGCAACCAGCCGAAGGCATTAGACAGCGGGATTTCAGGTTGAAAAGGAACGTGGGTGCCTTTAACTACCCAAGTCCAACGACCGGCAGAAACCATCAGCGGATCTAAAAATAAATCCCATGCCATCATTAACAATGCGCCATATAAAAAGACCCATGACTTACCAATGCGACGAGCGGCAACCAAGCAAGGGTGGGCGATCATGACCCACGCAAATGGAACTACTAGCGGCACTGAAAAAATCTTTGGTCCCAAAGTATCTGAGTATGTGTACTCACCAAATGGCCAGCTAGTTGTTACGCCAAGTTGTTCGATGAAGAAACCAAAAGAGACTGTAATTCCCAACATGGTCCAGCCATATCGCGCGCCATATGCAGCGATGCCATGAAGAAACATTGTTAGCGCTGCTGTGTAGACGGATGCAATAGTAATAACGCCAAGAAATCCACCATCAACTAGTGGATACAGAATCTGCATTAATACTGTCGCAGCGAGTGCAACACCCATCACCTTGATCAGCAGGGGAGATGCGCCACCACGTGCTCTACGTCTTGGGGTGTAATGGCGGATGGACATAGGACTAAGTCTGCCCTATTCCTGTTTTATCTAGTAGTTAGGAAATTGAGCCACGCATATCCTTGACGGCAAATCGTGCAAAAAGCTCTTCTGAGTACCAGTTGTAGGTTGCAGTATCTGCAATAGCCTTTTGATGGGCTGCACCCTTGTATGCAAATTCGCGAATCGCAGCGGCAGATTCCCATAATGAAAAAGTACCCTGTAATCCAATTGGAGCCTCACCAATGCCAATAGCAGCCATTAATCCTGGTGCTGATTTAAGCGAAACAGTTACTGGGGGAACAGCGCGCCAGAATCTAAAGTTTTGATGCCATTTAATTCGCGCGCGCGTAATTGCCGCAACAGGCCCGCTCCAATCTTTAACAGTTGGCGCAAATGGCTCTTGACCAGCCCACTTGCCATGAGATGAAATCGGTTCAAGAACTGCGCGAAACTCATCAACACTGTTCTTGCACCATTGCTTCACAACGAATGATTGGTCAAAAGAATCTATGTCATGGACTTGAGCTACTAAACCCCAGCGCAATGCATTGGCATCTGCTGGCGTAAAGGTTTCGCCTTTGCCAGTTCCTAAGGATTTATAGAAACCTACATTGGTAGATCTACGCAACACAAAACGATCCAGTGCCATCGCAATAATTGCGAAAGGAACCGCAGAAGGTTTAATCCGCCAAAAGTAGGCAACGATCATTTATTCACCCCTTCAATTAAATCCCACTTATTTCCATATTTATCTTTAAAAACGACAACTTGACCATATGCCTCTTGACGAGGTTGTTCAATAAATTCAATACCTCGAGCTTTGTAGTTTTCATATGTTTCATCAAAGTTTGTTGTGTACATAAAGAATCCAACACGCCCGCCTGTTGAGTTGCCAATCGCCGCTCTTTGCTGATCAGTTGCAGCTTTTGCAAGTAGAATCTTTGCACCATCACTACTAGGTGCAACTACTACCCAACGCTTTTCAGATGTCATTTCTTTGTCTTCAATTAAGGCAAAGCCCAAATCATCGACGTAATGTGAAATTGCTACATCGTATTCATCAACAACGATGGCGATCATCCCAAGGGTATTCATATTTAATCGCCAACAACCATTGGCTTTGCACCAGTGCATTCGATTAATTCGGCGTATGAAGTTGGATAGACAGCGTGAGGGTGGCCAGCGGCTGCCCATACAACTTCGTAATCGTTTAACGCTTCATCAATGAGGATAATTTCTGGCTTAGAAATCCACCCCAGTGGACTCACGCCCCCTCTGGCTTTTGAAACCTGACGCGAAGAGAAAAACTCTGAGTCAAGAGCGTTTTGGTCAGTCACTTCTTCCTACGCTTTCTATTTTCTTCAGCCATTTCTCTCGCTTTTCTGCTGTTGAAACCTTTACTGAACCGAAGTAACTTTTCTTGACAGGGGAGATTCCGCAAAAATTTAAGGTTGTCCGCTTCATAGCTTTGCCACCTGGATCACCCATAAACCAGTTGTAATAGAAAGGGGGCGCATCCATTGTTGAAATAAGACGAGCGCTCTTGCCTCTAAATAATTTCTCTACCTTCACGACACGTCCTTTGAGGGGCAAGTATCTGAAAGCGACTTTCGGAGCAAAGCCCACCTCGATAAAGGTCTTTACAAGTCCTGGTGGCAAGCCCCACCAAGTTGGATAAACAAAGACCAAATGATCAGCCCATTTCATCTGCTCATGAACTTCTGTGAGCATCTCCGGATAATCATTTGTTGGACGATGTTGATACTTGAGGAAATCTTCAAGGTTTAAATCAGTAAGTCGAAGAACCTGAACCTGGTTCCCCGCTTCAGTGCTTCCCTTTATGTATCGGTCAGCGAGTGCATCACAATAGCTATCTGATCGTGTATGCCCTTTGATTACTAGGACCTTTTTCATGAATTACTCCTTTAAACAGGACTTGTCCTGAGCTTGAAAATCTAAGAAGGAAAACTACCTAGTCACCCACGACCATAGCAGTTGCGCCTGTAGCTCTTACTAACTCAGCAAATGATGTTGGATACACCGCATGGGGATGTCCAGCAGCAGCCCAAACAATGTCGTAATCGTTTAACGCTTCATCAATGAGGATAATTTCTGGCTTAGAAATCCACCCCAGTGGACTCACTCCGCCGATAGAAAATCCAGACTTTTCCTTCACATAATCTGCATCAACTCGGCCAAGTTTTTCGATACCTAAGTTCTTGGCAACTAAATCTGTATCAACGCGATGACGTCCGCTGGTAATAATCAAAAGTGGTGATTCATCTGGAAGCTTAAAGATCAGCGATGAGGCAATCTGTCCGACTTCAATACCAAGGGCAGTTGCTGCTTCTTGTGCGGTGCGGGCACTATCTGAAAGTACGTGGACTTCACCTTCAAGTC
>CAIJHZ010000082.1 GCA_903820565.1 uncultured Actinomycetes bacterium | reverse complement strand
CTCAAGCATGACCCCTTCAGCCACTTTAGGATCAGTCTTCTTGGACATGTCATGAGGATACGCTTGATAGAGGAATTATGGGAGTCAATTCAAGCAAACAATTACCCATCTTCCGTTTGAACTCCTGACTACTAATATGAATAGACATTTCAGTAAGACGAAAATCTGAATATTTTGGCCTAAGTAACGATACACGCATTAGGCAGATTCACCTTTACTTTTACTGGGCCCATTAATCTTGTAAAAAACACTGGGATAATTAGGTGTGTGAATGAAAACAATCAAGAACAACAAGGAGTTGAAAATTGGGGTGACTACAACTATCCCCTTGCCTGCAGAATGCTCAAACAAACAGATGCTTTTTATCTGTACCCTGTAATGAAAAAGAGTGCATTTAACTTATCTGGCTTTATTGGTTGGGCAGAATACGCATCTGGTTGGACCTATAAACAAGTTACTAAATTTGTTAGGGATCACATCAAAAGTGAGTTACCACGATTCCACCTAATCTTCACTATTGGACGAGAAGTAGTTGGGTTTGGCTCCCTTGCCCCTATGCCAGATAGTCGTAGCATTCAAGTTGCTCTCTGGGTTGCACCAAGTCATCAAAGGAAGGGAATTGGGGACTGGATAGTGCATGTTCTTGAATGGTACGCATTTAATGTATTTGGCTATGACTATGTCTACTACCAATACGATTCACAAAATAGGAAAAGTGGAAAAATTCCTCAAAGTCGTGGCTATACCTATTCCCACACATTTGAAGATGTTAAAGATGGATTCCTCGCATCTGGCTTTTGGATAAGTTTTAAACTCAAACGACCAGAGGGTCTTCCTCCTGGCTATATAGATACAGGCACACTCAGTAATTGGGATGGCATAACTTTCCCATGGAAGTGCCTTATCTAACTCAGGGCAGACTTCACCCAGGGAAAAGTTGAGATACAAACTGTTGCTTCGCAACAAAGGCTTCGCCTTTTAATCTTAAATATTCTTAAATGCTTAACTAAATTATCATGAATCATCTATACATATGTTATTAAAAGTTATTGATTAGTAATACTTTCTGGCAGGGTAAAATCTGGTTAATAATGTTGTCTTGATTTTTAATCATTTTCCCTTTGGTAAGGACCCATTACCAGAGCATCCTTCATGACTTTAAACAGGACCCTTATGGCTTACGCCCACCTGAAGACCCAGTGATCTTCAGCAAGTTATCTTCCTGTCCCTGCCAAGTCCTTCAACCAGTGGAACAACATGAAATTCAATATTTTGGCTGTAAGTGGGAAGTTTGCTCCCTGTAGATGCCCTTATTTGCTATATAACAAGTATACCACAATCATTTTTTGCAGTTATTTTATTTAATTAATTATTCATTTACTAAATAACTTATTGATTATAGATACTGTCCCATGAAATCTCAGGCCAAATTGGAATCAATCTTGGATTAAACACATAAGTTGGATTGAATTTATAGTAGTTTTCCCGTTCTTTCCAATATGGATAAACTTTATTTATATATTCATTTTGGGTGATTGTGAAACACTTTGGATTATTCTTTTCAAGCGTGTACATCTTGACTTCTAATTTAACTATTGACTTGTACAAATTAAAGAAAATTTTATTTTGTGCCAATGTGAATCTGGAGTGAAGTTGTCCATTTGCTGGAACCCATTTTTGTGCCAAGGGTTTTTCTTGACTTTCATAACTTAGGATCTGTTTCTTTACCTTCTCGCACTGCGATAAACCTAATATGGCGTTCGCAGGGGTCATAGAAGAAGCCAGAAGCCCCATTACTACCAATGCTGATGCGAGTTTTGTTTTCATACTTCTATTGTCCCACCCACCACTGACAAATTGGGGGCCTCTGAAGTCAGATCTCCCCCATTGTAGAAATAGTCCCACCCACGACTGACAAATATGAGGCAAAGAGGGGCTGGTCTTGCCCAAGTCAACGGACTGGTCTTGCCCAGCCACCTCAATGCTTAATTAGGTTATTTCTCATTCTTGGTGTCTGGAATAGGGCTTCCCCAGTATGAAAATGCGAGCGCAAAACAGGGGGCAAGTGGGAGGTGTATCTGCACCCTTACCTTCCTTGTTGAGGCTCATAGCCCTACAGTTTGGGCATGAGCGTAGAAGGTACATCTGCACCAATTCTGTCCCTGAAGGACTACCTATCAGGCAAAGTCCAGATTCAACTTCAACCTCACCATACAGATCACCCACGACTGCTGGTAGTGCCACCATGGCAGAGAGAGTATGTCTGGAGCCCTTCTGACACAGGCGAAGTTGGAATCCTGCTTGAGGATTTGCAAAACTTTGTTCTCAGCAAAGATGACGACTACCTGATGGGCTCAATCCTTCTCAGTAAGGGTGGCAAGGATGACCATGAGCGATTGCTCATTGATGGACAGCAGAGAACTCTTACATATTCAATTCTATTGATGTGCGTCTTGAAGCATGTTCAGAATAAGCACACGGTGATTTTAAAGGGAAATGATGATGAACAGCAACGAACTTTAGTAGATATGCGTTCATGTGTTTCAAATAATGATTCAATGTATATCCCAAGAGTTTCTATGCCCCATAGCAAAGCAAATGACATGATTCAGTCAATATTTGCCTGGAGTAAAGTCGCTGACGGTCAAGAGTCCGATTTCTTTACAGATGAAAAAGACCATTGGACTCAAACGCAAAGAAATTTGATAGAAGTCGCTACTTGGATATATGAAAAGAAATTAAAGACAGAAACCTGGCTTCCAAATTCTGAACTCTTAACTCATATGCGAAAAATCTTAGATAGAGTTAAGTTTCTTCAAATTACCTTGTCCAGCCAACAAGAGGCTATTGCAATTTTTGACAGAATAAATTCAAGAGGTGCTTTGCTTGATAGCGGAGATTTGATCAAGAATCGCATTTTTCAAACAGTTGAAAGTGATGAAGATTTCAATGCTATATCTCAGTCTTGGATGCAGATGAATGAGTCTCTTGCAAAATGTTCATTAAAGCGTATGCGAGAGCCTAAATTCCTTCTCCGTGCAATGGCTCTTTCTGATCAGGCCTTGAAGGAGCACATGGATGCAGAAGAGGATCAGCCAGATACCAAATTTAGTGCCCCTAAAATTACTTATGAGAAACTAACCACTTATTGGGGTGAAAGGTTGGATCCAAAAGCCTCACACTCACATTCAGTCAAGAAGATAAGTCCAGATCG
>CAIJHZ010000081.1 GCA_903820565.1 uncultured Actinomycetes bacterium | reverse complement strand
GCCCTTGAGCAACTGTTGGATCCAAATCGCATTCCTAATCTAATCAGGATTTTTGAAGGTGGCTGGAAGAGTGAAGTCTTCACAGCTCTCGTTGCCTACGGATTCTCTTCAAAAGATATTTCAAAAGCCTTTACCGTAGCAAAATTACCTAAGGGATTTAGTCAGGTTGAGGGTCTACTTTTTCCTGCTCAATACAGCTTTGCGAAAGGCACATCGGCAACTGCGGCAGTGCAGGCGATGATTGATCGTTTTACTTCCGAGGAAAGTGCGCAACTAATATTGCTTGGTAGTAAGAAATTTAGTGCAGCACAGCTATTAACGATTGCCTCGATAGTGCAGGCAGAGGGAGATGAAAAGGATTTCGCAAAGGTTTCGAGAGTGATTTACAACCGCTTAGCTATTGGAATGCCATTACAAATGGATTCAACGGTGCATTACATCAAGAAGGTGCGCGGTCAGATTTTTTTGAGTACTCAATCAACCTTGATAAATTCACCATACAACACCTACAAAAAGTACGGTCTGCCTCCGGGTCCAATCGGAAGTCCAGGGGTCGCGGCAATGACGGCTGCGTTAAAACCTGCCGTCGGGGACTGGTTGTACTTCATTACAGTTGCACCTGGGGACACCCGGTTCACGAAATCCATTGATGAGTTCAACTCGTGGAAGGCACTGTACGAAAAGAACCGAAAGGCAGGTGCATTCAAATGATTGTTGCTGGTGTCTTGGGTTCACCTATTTTGCATTCACTTAGCCCTCTGTTGCATCAGACGGCATATGAGTTTTTGGGCGTCAAAGCGACATATTCATCCTACGAAGTTCAATCAGGTCAATTACGAAGTTTTCTGAACGGTGAGGGATCACAACTCAATAACCTTTCGTTAACAATGCCCCTTAAAGAAGAAGCATTAACTATTGCTGATTCAGTCACAGATATCGCGCGTAAAATTCAAAGCGGAAACACCGTCCAGAAAATTGATGGCAAATGGGGTCTTACGAGTACCGATGTCGAGGGGTTTTCATTTGCGCTGCAATCCCACAATCGAAATGCTCAAGGAAGTATCTTGATTATCGGTGCTGGTGCTACCGCGAGAGCGGTTGTTGCGGCGTGTGACGGAGTTAGTGAAAAGGTAACGGTAGTTAATCGTAATCCAGATCGCGAAAAATCGATTAGAAGCTCTGGACTCCATCTAACATTTGATTTCGTTCCGTGGGAATCACCAATTGATTTTGAAAGTTACGATCTAGTTGTCAACACAACACCATCAGATGTCGCTTCGGTATTTCTGGATCAAATTGAAACAGTATCGGCAACATTTTTTGAAGTCCTTTATAATCCTTGGCCAACAGCCTTATTATCCAAATGGAGGAATGCCGGCGGTTATGGAATCGATGGATTAGATTTATTGATCCATCAAGCAATTTCGCAGGTTGAATTATTTTCATCCCGCTCGGTTAATAGATTTGAAATGGCTCAATTGCTGCGCACGGCTGGTGAAAAAGCCCTCTCTTAATCCACAGGCTTATTTGTAGTGTTGTGAGAGTTGTACCGTGGCATCATGGATCTCGTACTTTTTGCACTTGTTGTGCCCGTATGTATCGCAGATCTAAGTACCTTTGTGATTCCTAATATCTACACGAAGATTCTTTCCTATGTAGCTTTGATTCATCTGGTGTTGCATGGATTTGGCGAGGTAATAGAGCTTTCTATTTTTCTAGTGATACTTGTCTTTCTGCTGATACTTGGTACGGGTATGGGTGATATCAAACTCTTGGCATTGATCATGGCCACACACAATTTGAGTGCAACAGTCTTCATCGCATATGTATTTATTGTGGCTATGGTTCATATAGTGGTACTCACCGCAATTAATCGCGCAATCCCAGCAAAATTACCCCTCGCACCAAGTATTTTCGTGGGGCTTATAAGTTATTTGGCTCCGAGATAGCGCAGTTATCTGCAAGAATACGCACATGCGTTGGTTAACAGCTGGTGAATCACATGGCCAGGCTCTCAGTGCCATAGTGGAAGGAATACCCGCATCTGTAACGATCACGACTGCAGATATCGATTTTCATCTGCAACGTCGCCGTTTGGGTGTTGGTCGAGGAGCCCGACAGAACTTTGAGGCAGATAAAGTCACAATCCTTGGTGGCGTGCGTCTTGGCTTAACTCAGGGTGGTCCAATTGCTATTCAAGTTGGCAATTCAGAGTGGCCTAAGTGGGAAAAGGTGATGTCTGCTGATCCAGTCCCCGATGAAGAGATTAAAGATTTAGCTCGCAATGCGCCGTTGACACGGCCACGTCCTGGTCATGCTGATTTAGTAGGAATGCAGAAATATGATTTGGATGATGCACGAGCGATATTAGAACGTGCGAGTGCACGCGAAACCGCTGCCCGTGTTGCACTTGGTGCTGTTGCTCGAAATTTTCTAGAACAAACGGTCGGTATAACAATTCTCAGTCACGTACTTTCGATTGGCTCTGTGCGAGTGGCCGATGATGCTGCTTTGCCACAAGCAGGCGACATGGCAATCATTGATGAAGATCCAGTGAGATGCGCTGACAAAGAAACCAGCGCACAGATGATTACTGAAATTGAAAATGCGCATAGAGACGGCGATACGTTGGGTGGAGTTGTAGAAGTGCTGGCTTTCAATATGCCGCCTGGGTTGGGCTCTCATGTTCATTGGGATAGACGTTTGGATTCGAAATTAGCTGGTGCTGTAATGGGCATTCAAGCAATTAAAGGTGTCGAAATTGGAGATGGCTTCAAAACGGCGACTCGACGTGGATCAGTGGCTCACGATGAAATCGAAAAGGATGCAACCGGAAAAATTATTCGTCGCACTGATCGTGCGGGTGGTACTGAAGGCGGAATGTCTAATGGAGAAATTCTGCGGGTTCGTGCTGCGATGAAGCCTATTTCTACAGTTCCAAAGGCGTTAGACACGATAGATGTTGCGACAGGCGAGGCTGCAAAAGCAATTAATCAAAGATCCGATGTGTGCGCAGTGCCAGCGGCAGGAGTCGTAGCTGAAGCGATGGTTGCTCTTGTATTAGCTGAGGTGGTTCTCGAAAAGTTTGGTGGCGATTCGGTATCTGAGACTCGTCGTAACTTTGATTCCTACATAGCAAATTTGAACTTCAAGTAAATCGCACTATGACGCGCATTGTTTTAATTGGTGCACCAGGAAGTGGAAAAAGTACGGTTGGTCGTGCCCTTGCGGCTCATCTTCAGTGGCCATTGGTTGACACAGATACCTTAATTGAAATGAAGGAATCAAAACGCATTACTGATATTTTCGTTGAAGATGGGGAAGAGTATTTCCGCGGAATAGAATTTGAAACACTACAAGAAGTTCTTCTTGAACCTTCTGCAGTTATAAGTCTTGGCGGAGGAGCACCAATATCTCAACGGGCTCAGGAAGCTTTGCTTTCATCGGATTCAATCATCATATTCCTAGATGTTTCCTTAGCAACGGCAGCGCCTCGTGTGGGTTTCAATCGGGATCGGCCGTTACTTCTTGGTAATCCTCGTGCACAATGGCAGGCGCTCTCGGATCAACGGCGACCAATTTACGAGAAACTCGCATCCGAATCTATTAAAGTAGATGATATGACCGTAGACGAAATAGTCTCAATTATCGAATCGATGGTGTCATGACGACCATTACAGTAAATGCTGAGCACTGTTATCCCGTCGTGATTTCGAATTCTTGGACCAAGGACCTAGCTGATAGATGTATTGACCGAACAAGGGTCGCGGTTTTGGTTTCTGCGAACTTCTCACCAGATCTAGCAACCCTTAGAAACCTAGATTCCGAACTTCATGTCTTTGAGGTACCAGATGGAGAAGAAGCCAAAAGCATCGCTACTCTCACAAAGGTGTGGAATTGGTTGGGAGCAGCAGGTTTTACCCGTTCGGATTTGATCGTGGGAATTGGTGGGGGAGCGATAACTGATTTGGCGGGATTTATAGCCGCATCATGGCTACGAGGGTTGGATTGGATTGCGGTTCCAACCTCATTAGCTGGAATGGTTGATGCTTCGGTAGGCGGCAAAACTGGTATTAATTCTGATTACGGAAAGAACTTGATCGGTGCTTTTCATTCGCCAGTAGCTGTACTTATAGATACAGAATTCTTAAGGACGTTGTCTGATCGTGACATGGCAGCTGGTATGGCGGAAGTGATCAAGTGTGGGTTTATTGCAGATCGTGCAATTCTTGAACTCGCTTCACAACATAGCGTTGCCTCATTACGCGAGAATACAGCTGCTATCTCTGCATTGATCCAACGTGCGATCACAGTCAAAGCAAATGTTGTCTCAGCCGATTTTAAGGAAAGTTTTGCTCGGGAGGCTTTGAATTATGGGCACACATTGGGGCATGCGATCGAAATGCATTCTAAATATCAATTACGCCATGGAGAAGCCGTTGCTATTGGTTTGGTCTATGCCGCTGAATTAGCTGCAGCTCGTAATTTGATTTCACAATCTGAATTAGAGCTTCATCGAACAATTTTGTTGGCCTACCAATTACCAGTTAGATTTGACCGAAATGCGTGGCAAAAACTTACGCCTTTGCTGGCCTTAGATAAGAAAGCTCGCGGTAAAACCATCAGATTTGTAGCACTAAGTGGCATTGGTACAACAATTAGACTTGAGGATTTAACCTCCGCCGAACTCGATGCTGCTTATGAGAGAATTAGTTCATGAAGTTATTGGTGCTTAATGGTCCCAACTTATCGCGATTAGATATTCGTGATTCTGCAATTTATGGAGATTTGAATTACTCTGAATTGAAGTCAATGATTGAGATCGCTGCGGACAAGCACGGCTTCGAAGCTGATGTTAGACAGAGTGATGATGAAGCAACCATCATTGCATGGCTACATGAAGCAGCGGATGCTAATACTCCTGTCATTATTAATCCGGCCGCATTCACGCATTACTCATATGCAATACGCGATGCGGCTGAGCTAGTGAAGTCACCATTGATTGAGGTCCATCTTTCTAATCCATTGTCCCGAGAAGAGTTCCGGCATACCTCTGTTATTTCAGGAGTAGCTAACGGAACTATCGGCGGTTTCGGGCCGAATTCCTACGTATTGGCCATCATTGCAATGCAAAATCTCGTCGCCAAGTAACAAAGCACCCCATCCGAGCGGGTATCCTTACGTCCTCAATTACTTTTAAAGCAAACCAAATAGATAAAGAGCGGGTGGATTAGCTGTGGCATCAACAAATGATTTAAAAAATGGAATGACACTTGATATTGAAGGTCAACTCTGGACTGTCGTCGAATTCCAACATGTGAAGCCTGGCAAGGGTCCTGCATTTGTGCGCACAAAGCTAAAGTCTGTTCTTAGCGGCAAGGTTGTTGATCGTACGTACAACGCCGGCGTGAAAATAGACATCGCAATTCTCGAGAAGCGTGAGATGCAGTACCTCTACAAAGAGGGCGATGATTTTGTGTTTATGGATACTAAGACCTATGACCAGATGACAATTAGCGCAGCTACTGTTGGAGACGCCGCAAATTACATGTTGGAAAACACTGAGGCGATCGTTGCAGTCAATGAAGGTAATCCTTTGTACATCGAATTGGCAGCATCCGTGCCTCTGAAGATTACCTACACAGAACCCGGTATCCAAGGAGATCGCTCTTCTGGTGGAACAAAACCAGCAACAGTTGAAACAGGTATCGAGATCCAGGTTCCGCTTTTCATTAAGCAGGATGAGGTTGTTTTGGTTGATACTCGTGATGGGTCTTATCAGGGTCGCGCCAACTAGTGTCTGCTCGAAGTAAGGCTCGCAAGCAAGCTTTGGATTTGCTGTATGAAACCGATATCCGCGGAACTAACCTTCTTGAAACTTTGGTCGCACGAGATATCCCTGCAGAAGGTCCGGATGCTCGACCTATCCGTGAATACACTCGCGAACTAGTTAATGGCGTTTCAGAAAATCGCCGAAAAATTGATGAGTTAATCACTACCTATGCACAAGGCTGGGATATGGATCGGTTACCAGCCGTTGATCGTAATATTTTGCGACTAGGAATTTACGAAATTCTTTGGTCTACCTCGGTCCCAACAAGCGTTGCTATCGATGAGTCATTGGATCTAGCCAAGGAACTATCGAGTGATGACTCCTCAAAATATATTCACGGTGTTCTTGGTCGTATCGCGAGTATCAAAGACACTATTTCGATCTAGGAAATCCGTACTCAATTATTACTTTTTTGATCTCGGCCGCGGTTAAGCCGGTAAAGAGTTCAAAATTATTGATGTCATGTGCTCGAAGTGAAATCACCTCACGATTCCAATCACCGCGCATTCGCGAGATATTTCTAATGACTTCAGTGATTTTTTGTGCGACCGGGCTAGAAGTCATGAGAATTTTTCGTAAGTCGATACTGATCCGTTCTTCTGGCATGTAGATCTTTGGAGGCTCGAAAAGCTCTGTAACCGGGACCTCATATAATTGGGCAATGGCTATCAATTTACGAGCACTGACTGATCGGTCTCCTCGTTCATAGGATCCCAGGGCTATTGCTGATATTTCTCCGTGAGAAAGTTTGGCGGCTGCAACGAGTGTGAGATGGCGGGACTCTCTAATGAGTCGCATCCGCGTGTGTAGATTTTCGATCTGAGCCTGTGCGTGAATTGTTGTCATGAAGTGACGGTATTGCAGCAGCGACACTTGAGTATTGCGATATCCACAGTTACGCCCAGTCGATGCTAGTATCTGCCCTGCATCCTTTAACGACCCATCCCGAGAGGTGGGAAAGGAGATTTACATGAGCGTAGCCCTGTCCGCACAAGACATCACACGTGCGTTGACCCGCATTTCCCACGAGATTCTTGAAAAGAATCAAGGCTCGACAAACATTGTCCTTCTTGGCATTCCAACACGAGGAGCCCATTTAGCTACTCGCATCTCTTCGATTATCAGCTCAATTGAAGGTACCGATGTGCCAACTGGAACCCTTGATATCACACTGTTTCGGGACGATTTAAGAATGCGTCCACCGCGGGCAATCATGCCTACCAAGATTCCCACATCTGGAATTGAAGGCAAGGATGTAGTTCTTATAGATGATGTTTTATTCTCTGGCCGAACCATCCGCGCGGCACTAGATGCATTAGGGGAAATTGGCCGCCCCCGAACAGTGCAGCTAGCAGCATTGGTTGATCGCGGGCACCGAGAACTTCCAATCAAAGCTGACTTCATTGGAAAAAATTTACCAACTTCAAAGAGCCAATCGGTAAAGGTTTTGCTCAGCGAAATAGATGGTCGGGACGAAGTATCGATTGAAGAGGGGGTTGAATAATGCGTCATCTCCTATCGATCTCTGACCTGAATAAGTCTGAAGCGATTTCGATTCTAGACACGGCAAGTGAGTTAGCACGCGTCAGCGATGGAGCGGTTAAAAAGCTGCCTACTTTACGCGGTCGAACCATTGTAAATTTATTTGCCGAAGACTCGACCCGCACACGCATTTCTTTCGAGGCCGCTGCCAAACGTCTTTCAGCAGATGTTATTAATTTCTCTGCTAAAGGCTCAAGTCTTAGCAAGGGTGAGTCCCTCAAAGATACGGCAATGACCTTGCAAGCAATGGGGGCCGATGCGGTTGTCATTCGTCATCCGGCATCTGGCGCGGCACAAAGATTGGCCGAAAATCATTGGATGTCAGGAAGTGTTGTTAACGCGGGTGATGGAACTCATGAACATCCAAGCCAGGCACTGTTGGATGCATTCACTATTCGTAAACATTTAGGAATGGGTGGAAGTGACTTAGTGGGTATTAATGTTGCAATTGTTGGTGATATTTTGCACTCACGCGTGGCTCGTTCAAATGTTTTATTACTATCGATGCTTGGCGCAAAAATCACCTTGGTCGCACCGCCAACGTTGTTACCTGTCGGAATCCACAACTGGCCAGCCACAGTTTCTTATGACTTTGACTCAGTAATTCCTCACGTAGATGTTGTCATGATGTTACGAGTTCAGCAAGAGCGAATGTCAGATCTGTTCTTTCCAAATGCGCGTGAGTACTCTCGATATTTTGGTTTAAACGGTGAACGAATGGCTGCAATGAAGAAGGGCGCGATTGTCATGCACCCAGGTCCGATGAATCGTGGTTTAGAAATTTCTGCTGAAGTCGCAGATAGTGCGCGATCAGTTATTACCGAGCAAGTCACCAATGGAGTCAGTGTTCGCATGGCAATTTTATATGTCCTTCTTGCCGGTGGAGCTCTAGAAGTAGGGAGTAACTAAATGAGTACTGCGGATTTCCTCATTAAAGGTGTTTCTTTACCTGATGGAAAAAAGATTGATCTAGCAATTTTTGACGGTCTAATTGCATCAGTGAGCAGTGGATTCAAAGGTGAAGCACATACAGTGATCGATGGTTCAGATTGTGTGGTTTTACCTGGGCTTGTTGATCTTCACACACACTTGCGTGAACCAGGACGAGAAGATGCTGAGACGGTATTGAGTGGCAGTCGAGCGGGTGCAAAAGGTGGCTTTACTGCTCTCTCGGCTATGGCAAACACATCTCCGGTTGCAGACACGGCTGGTGTTGTAGAGCAGGTATATCGGTTGGGTCAAGAAGCTGGATTGTTGGATGTGTTTCCAATTGGTGCTGTGACTCAAGGATTAAAGGGTGAAGCACTTTCAGAAATTGGTGCGATGGCAGATTCGATTGCACGAGTGCGTGTTTTTAGTGACGACGGTAACTGCGTTTCTGACCCGTTAGTAATGAGACGTGCTTTGGAATACATTAAAAAATTTGGTGGCGTTATTGCCCAACATGCCCAAGATCCACGTATGACTATTGGGTCTCAGATGAATGAAGGTGAAATTTCCGCACGTTTAGGCCTCAAAGGTTGGCCCGCGGTCGCGGAAGAAGCCATCATTGCCCGAGATGTATTACTTGCCGACCATGTGAAATCTCGTCTTCATATTTGTCACTTAACGACTGCCGGTGGTGTTGAAATTATTCGCTGGGCCAAAGCACGGGGTATCGATGTAACGGCAGAAGTTACCCCTCATCACCTTTTGTTAACCGATGATCTAGCAAGTTCGTATGATCCTGTTTACAAAGTGAATCCACCGTTGCGAACAGAATCCGATGTACATGCCCTTCGTGAGGCTTTGGCCGATGGGACGATTGATATCGTTGCCACGGATCACGCGCCTCATCCAACGGAGGCCAAGGAATGCGAATGGCAAGAGGCTGCCTTTGGAATGTTGGGTTTAGAAACCGCATTATCTATAGTGCAGAAAACTATGGTTGATACCAAGTTGATGAATTGGATGGATGTGGCCGATCGTTTATCTATTGCGCCAGCACGCATCGGCGGTTATGAAAATCATGGTCAGCCCCTTGTAGTTGGATCTCATGCACATTTGGTTGTGATCAATCCAACTCTAAAGTGGAGGGTAGACCGCGATTTAGTTCTCTCAAAGTCATCCAATACTCCATACCATGGCCATGAACTACCTGGTGTGGTCATGCATACTTTTTACAAAGGCATGCCTACCTTATTAAATGGAAACGTTACTTCAATGGGAGGCATGTGATGTCAAGTGCATACCTTGTCCTTGATGATGGGCGAATTTTTGAAGGTTCTTCATGGGCGGCAACAGGCAAAACTTTTGGAGAAGCGGTTTTTCAGACAGGCATGACCGGGTATCAGGAAACTTTGACAGATCCGTCGTATCACAAACAAGTTGTCATCATGACTGCGCCACATATTGGGAATACAGGCGTCAATGATGCTGACAATGAATCGGCCAAGATCTGGGTAGCTGGATTTGTTGTACGAAATCCTTCTTCAATAACATCGAATTGGCGCGCTCAGAATGATTTGGAAACAGAGTTAATTTCACAAGGAATTGTCGGAATCCAAGGGGTGGACACTCGTGCGATAACGCGCCACCTTCGTGACCGCGGCGCAATGCGAGTTGGTATTTTCTCCGGACTAGAACTTTCTCGCGAAGAAATGGTGGTCGAAGTTCGCAAAGCTGAAGCGATGTCTGGGGCTTTTTTGGTGCGCGATGTCTCAACGCCAGAAACAATCGTTATCCCCGCTATTGGCGAGAAGAAATTTACAGTCGCTGCGCTGGATTTGGGAATTAAGGGTGCAACTCCGCGAGCATTAGCTGAACGGGGAGTCGAAGTACATGTGATGCCATTTGACTCTTCAGTTGCCGACATTATGGCGACACATCCTGATGGAGTCTTCCTTTCTAATGGTCCAGGAGATCCGTCAACGATGACTGATGTCATCGATGTGGTTCGACAATTACTGTTAACTGAGATTCCATTGTTTGGTATTTGTTTTGGTCATCAGATTCTTGGACGTGCTTTAGGTTTTGAAACATATAAGTTGCAATTCGGCCATAGAGGGATCAATCAACCGGTAATGGATAAGAACACAGGTAAAGTTGAGATAACAGCGCACAATCATGGTTTCGCCGTTAAAGCACCGACAGATTCTGAGTTCTCGACGGTTTATGGTCGTGGAGAAGTGACCCATGTATGTCTCAATGATGGAGTCGTTGAGGGATTGCAACTCATTGAAAGACCTGCCTTTTCCGTTCAGTATCACCCAGAAGCCGCTGCTGGCCCACATGATGCTTCGTATCTTTTTGATAGATTCGTTGAGTTAATGTCTAAGAAAGTTAATGCCTAATGGGTCTTGATACAACGATTAAAAGCGTTTTGGTCATTGGAAGCGGACCTATTGTTATAGGTCAAGCGTGCGAATTTGATTACTCAGGTACGCAAGCGTGTCGAGTACTGCGCGCCGAGGGTATTCGGGTCATCTTGGTAAATTCAAATCCAGCAACAATCATGACCGACCCAGAATTCGCGGATGCAACATACATCGAGCCAATTACTCCCGAAATAATCGAACGGATCATTGCTCATGAAAAACCTGATGCAGTTTTGGCTACCTTGGGTGGGCAAACTGCATTGAACGCAGCTATTGGTCTGTACGAGCGCGGAACCTTGAAAAAATATGGTGTGCGACTTATTGGCGCGGATGTAGATGCGATTAATCGCGGTGAGAATCGCGAACTCTTCCGTGGCATTGTTGAAAAGGTAGGCGGAGAATCTGCGCGATCCAAAATCTGTCACACGATGGAAGAAATCATGGAAGCAGTAGTTGTTTTAAAGTACCCAGTGGTTGTGCGACCATCTTTTACGATGGGTGGCCTTGGTTCAGGAATCGCGTTCGATGAAGCAGAACTCCGACAAATTGCTGGTGCTGGTTTGCGTCATAGTCCGACTTCAGAGGTACTACTGGAAGAGTCGATTATTGGCTGGAAAGAGTATGAACTTGAAGTTATGCGAGATCGAAAAGATAACGTTGTAATTGTTTGTTCTATCGAAAACCTAGATCCTATGGGCGTTCATACGGGTGATTCAATAACTGTTGCACCAGCTATGACTTTGACTGATGTTGAGTATCAAAAGTTACGTGATCTCTCGATGGACATCATCCGAGAAGTTGGCGTCGATACCGGCGGATGTAACATTCAGTTTGCGGTCAACCCCGATAATGGTCGCATAATCGTGATTGAAATGAATCCACGTGTTTCACGTTCGAGTGCTCTTGCGTCCAAGGCAACTGGATTTCCTATCGCAAAGATTGCAACAAAGTTAGCAATTGGATATACGCTCGATGAGATTCAAAATGACATTACACAGGTCACACCAGCTTCGTTCGAACCGACCTTGGACTATGTGGTTGTTAAGGTTCCTCGTTTTGCATTCGAAAAATTTGCAGATGCGGATCCACGGCTAACCACAACAATGAAGAGCGTTGGCGAAGCAATGGCTATTGGCCGCTCATTTTCTGAAGCTCTTATGAAGGCGCTTCGATCCCTTGAGCGCAAAGAAGCGATTTTCTCGTGGCCTGTTATTACTGAATCTGAATTGTCATCTCTTGTGCAATCAATGAAGATCCCGACTGAGTATCGATTACAGCAGGTCCAAAAGGCGATGTGGGCAGGTGCCAGTATTGATCAAGTGTATGAAACAACCAAAATTGATCGTTGGTACTTGAGACAAATCGAAGTTATAAATGAACAAGCAACTGTGATCGCACAACCTGGCGAGCTATCAAGAGAGATCTTGCGTGCAGCAAAATCTCAAGGCTTTTCAGATTCGCAAATAGCTCAATTGCGAGGTGTTACTGAGGAAGAGGTGCGTAAAGCCCGACATCATTTAGGTATTCGGCCAGTGTATAAAACTGTTGACACATGTGCAGCCGAGTTCGAAGCGTTTACTCCTTATCACTACTCGAGTTATGAAGAGGAAACGGAAGTACGTCCCCGAACCACTCCGGCGATCATTATTTTAGGAAGTGGGCCCAACCGTATTGGTCAAGGAATTGAGTTTGATTATTCATGCGTACACGCATCTTTTGCATTGCGAGAAGCAGGCTTTGAAACAATCATGATTAACTGCAATCCCGAAACTGTTTCGACGGATTACGACACTAGTAATAGATTGTATTTCGAGCCACTCACCCTTGAGGATGTGCTTGAAGTTGTGCACGCGGAAACTTTGGCGGGACCAGTACTTGGTGTGATTACACAATTAGGTGGACAGACGCCATTGGGCCTTGCCTCTGGGTTACATGAGAATGGCGTCACTATTTTGGGTACTTCACCAGATGCAATTAACTTAGCAGAGGAACGCGGAGCATTTGGAAACATTCTTGCCGAGCAAGGTCTCACGGCACCTAAGTTTGGAATGGCTTCTTCTCAACTAGAAGCAACGACCATCGCTCATGACATTGGTTACCCAGTTCTCGTTCGTCCCTCATTTGTACTAGGTGGCCGAGGGATGGAAATTGTTTATGATGATGGGGCGCTAGGTGGATTTATTGCGCGGGCAACTGATATAACTCCAGATCGTCCCGTTTTGGTAGACAGATTCTTAGATAATGCCATTGAAATTGATGTCGATGCACTCTTTGATGGACAGGAGCTCTTTCTTGGGGGAGTGATGGAACATATCGAGGAAGCAGGCATTCACAGTGGTGATAGCGCGTGTGTATTACCGTCCATGACAGTGACGCCAGAGCAATGGGATGAAATTAGAGTAGCTACCGAAAAGATCGCTCGTGGCGTCGATGTTCTTGGATTGATTAATATCCAGTTTGCGATTGCCGACAACACACTTTATGTTCTTGAAGCCAATCCACGAGCTTCACGAACCGTCCCCTTTGTTAGTAAAGCAACTGGAGTGCCTTTAGCGAAAGCGGCAGCAAGGATCTCTGTTGGTTCCACAATTGCCGAGTTGCGGACAGAAGGCTTACTTCCAGCTAGCAGAGATGGGATTGCGCGTGGAGTTTCGGTAAAGGAAGCTGTCCTTCCGTGGAACCGTTTTCGCAGGACCGATGGCAGAGGTGTTGACGCTGTATTGGGACCAGAGATGCGCTCTACCGGTGAAGTCATGGGAATCTCTCCAACCTTTGGTGAAAGTTACGCAAAAAGCCAGATCGCCGCATTCGGTCCACTACCAAAGTCTGGGACTGTATTCATTTCTTTAGCAGACAAAGACAAGGCCACTGGAATAGAACCGGCAAAAGGATTTTCGGATCTAGGGTTTCATATCTTGGCAACCGAAGGAACTGCCCTCTTTCTTCAAAAGTACGGCATAGAGTGCACTACAGTTCGTAAAAACTCTGAGGGAACTGGTTCTATGGGCGAAAAGACAATCGTTGACATAATCAACGCAGGAGAAATTGATTTAGTTATCAATACTCCAGTAGGTCGTGGAACACGAGCAGATGGTTGGGCTATTAGAACGGCAGCCGTCCAACGATCAATTCCATGTATAACTACGACCGCAGGTTTTAGCGCCGCTGTTGATGCGATCTCTTTCCTACAAAATAATCCATTAAGTATCAAGTCTTTGCAAGAATGGTTAGCGTAGATGTCACAAATAAATAGAAGTGCACAACAGGTATTGGCACCTATTGTCAGTAACAAGAGAGTTGGCCAGTATCAACAACTCATAATTAATGTAGGCGATCTCGCTGCATCATGTAAACCTGGCAATTTCGTAGCTATAAATGTTGGTGGCGATTCATCAAGCATGGTTCTTAGACGTGCTTTTGCTATATCGCGTGTATCCATTAGTTCTACCTTTGGTGGAACGATGGAACTGATTGTTGCTCCACACGGTCAAGGTAGTAAGTGGCTGTGCGCACAAGGCGAAGGGGTAGTTCTCGACATTGTTGCGCCTCTCGGAACAGCTTTTGGAATTCCGACAGAACCGGTATCAGTTTTATTGGTTGGCGGAGGGTACGGATCTGCTCCTTTATTTGGATTAGCTGAGGTTCTCAACGCACGAGGCTGCAGAGTAGACATGTTGTTGGGTGCAAGCACCGCTTCGAAAATATATGCGCCCATGGAGGGTAAGAGGGCGGTTAACTCCATGCGCATTTACACAGAAGACGGTTCCATGGGACTGGCAGGCCGCGTCACCGATCCGATTGCAGAAATCATAAAGGATCTAGATATAGCCGTTGTCTATTCCTGTGGACCGATGCCTATGTTGTCTGCAATCACGACAATAACGGACTCTCTTTCGGTTGTTCATCAATGCGCGGTCGAAGAAGCAATGGCGTGTGGCATTGGTGTGTGTATGACGTGTGTATTACCGGTGGCACAGGATGATGGATCGATATCAATGCTTCGATCATGTATTGATGGTCCAGTTATGTATGGCTCTAAGGTGCAATGGAATATGGTTGGAAAACAACTATGAGCACTCTTGATTTTTCCACCACTATTGGAAACACCTGGTTTCCAGCTCCAACCTTCACTGCAAGTGGATGTGCCAGTTCCGGTCGCGAGCTAGCGCAATTTTTTCCTTTGCGTGAAATGGGTGGAGTAGTCACAAAATCGGTCATGTCAAAGGCGCGAAATGGGCGCCCAACTCCACGTATGGCAGAGACACCAAGTGGCATGTTGAATTCCATAGGATTACAAGGGCCAGGCATTGACGCCTTCATTGCCAAGGACATTCCTTATTTAGTAGAACAAAAGGCTCGCATCATCGTTTCGATTGCTGGTGAAACGGTCGAAGAGTATTCGACCTTGGCGAGGAAATTGCGATCTGTTTCGGGCATTAGCGCCATTGAGGTCAATATTTCCTGTCCCAATGTAGAGAACCGAGGCTTAGTTTTTGCATGTGATCCGGAAGCATCTCGTCGAGTTATAGACGGAGTCCGTCGCACAATTGGGGGAGAGCTTCCAATAATTGCGAAGTTATCGCCAGATGTTACTGATTTGGTTTCTATCGCTCGCGGAGTGGTTGATGCTGGTGCAGATGGTTTAGCGCTAATTAACACAGTCCTGGGAATGGTAATTAACGTTGACACTATGCGTCCTCATTTAGGAGGAAAAACTGGTGGATTGTCGGGACCAGCCATAAGACCGATTGCCGTCCGTGCTGTGTATCAAGTACACGCAGCACTTCCGAATATTCCGATTCTAGGAATGGGTGGAGTCGCACATGGCAAGGATGCTCTAGAGATGATTTTGGCTGGTGCAAGTGGTGTATCAATTGGCACTGCAAGTTTTGGAAACCCAACAGCAATTATGAAAATTCAGAATGAATTGAAGCAATTACTCATCGATCGTGGTTTCACTTCACTTAAGCAAGCAATTGGTTACGCACACCGTCCAGAACCGGAGAATCCAAATGCCTAAAGCACCAATTGTCTTGGCTGTCGATACACCCGATTTAGCAACCGCTGTTGAATGGGTTAGGGCGACGCAGGAGTATGTGTCAGTGTACAAACTTGGTTTGGAATTCTTTTTAAGTTTTGGAAGTGACGGTGTCGCAGCAATAAAGGATGTGACAGATTCTGATATTTTTCTTGATCTAAAGTTGCACGATATTCCGCACACGGTTCGAGGAGCAGCCCAAGCTGTCTCACACCTATCGCCTCGGTATTTAACGGTTCATGCTTCAGGTAGTTCCGCGATGATCAAAGCAGCGGTTGAAGCCTCGTCAGAGACTCACATAACTGGTGTCACGATTCTGACCTCATTGTCAGAAGCAGATGTACATACGATTGGATTTAAAGACAACGCGCTTGATTCAGCAGTTGGACTAGCAACATTGGCTGTCGCCTCTGGTGCAACTGCAATTGTTTGTTCCCCTTTGGAAATTAGCGCCATACGTTCGGCAGTTGGTGCTGCGCCCATCATTATCACTCCTGGAGTCCGCCCAGCAGATTCCGCCGATAGTGATGATCAAGCACGCACGATGACACCGAAAGCTGCTATTGATAATGGGGCGAACTTGGTTGTGATCGGTCGTCCAATAACTCAGCGATGGACCCTAGGCGCTGCTGCTATGCGGGATCGCGCCGCAGAAATATCAGCCTCACTCATCTAGCTTAAGGGCTAGATTTCGCATATGGGATTACCTCCGCAATTAACACCCGAGCAGCGTCAAGAGGCTTTGCTCAAAGCGGCTAACTCACGAAAACGTCGTGCCGAAGTCAAAATGAGAATTAAGAATGACGATATTTCAATTGACACTATTCTGGAAATGTCAAAAAATGAAGATGCGATTGCAAAGATGCGAGTTAAGGAATTATTAGAGTCGTTGTCAGGTGTCGGAAAAGTTCGAGCACAGTCACTGATGGAGCGGTTAAACATCTCACCTACCCGTAGAATTCAGGGGCTAGGACGTCTTCAGATAAAGCAGTTGCGCGAGGAGTTTATGAAGTCGAAACACGCAATTAAGCCCGGAAAATTATTGGTGCTCTCGGGCCCGGGTGGTGTTGGCAAAAGTACTGTGGCTAAAAAACTCCGTGAGGCAGGAGATTTCTGGGTTAGCGTAAGTGCAACAACGAGAAAACCACGAAGTAATGAGGCTGATGGACATGACTATTTTTTTGTAAGTGATGAAGAATTTACGCGCATGATCAATGCTGATGAGTTTTTGGAATGGGCCGAATTTGCGGGTAACCGTTATGGAACTCCTCAAGAAAAGGTTGAGCACGCTTTATTGCTTGGTAGGAATGTTCTCTTGGAGATTGAAATCGCAGGGGCTAAACAAGTTAAAGCCCATCTGCCCCAATCGATTCTTGTATTTCTAGAGCCGCCAACGTGGGAAGAGCTAGTCTCGCGGCTCGAAGGTCGAGGCACCGATAGCCCCGAACGACGTGCAGAGCGGTTGGAATTGGCTCAAGAAGAGCTTGCCGCAGCATCATTTTTCGATGTAATCCTGGTCAATGACCAGGTCGAGAGCGTGGTCGGGAAACTGATAGAGTTATCCCATAATTAATAGGTACTCATTAATTCAGTATTAATCGATGAAGCGGGGAAAACCATGGATGGAATTACGAATCCACCGATTGACGAACTTCTAGACAAGAGCGGTTCTAAGTACAGCCTTGTTTTGTATGCGGCAAAGCGCGCTCGTCAGATCAACGCATATTATTCACAACTTGGAGAAGGACTGCTCGAGTACGTTGGGCCTCTAGTTGAGACACATGTGCACGAGAAGCCACTTTCAATCGCTCTTCGCGAAATCAACGAGGGTCTCTCACAATCGAAAACCTCGAGCCAACAGCTTAAAACCTTTTCAATGTCACTAATCGGCCGTGAAGTTGTACTCGGTGTTGGTGGCGGAATTGCAGCATATAAATCCTGCGAATTGTTGCGTCGCCTGCAAGATCGCGGCTATTCAATCACCGTCGTACCAACCCCGTCCTCGCTGAATTTCGTTGGGAAAGCGACCTGGGAAGCTCTCTCTGGTCGCCCTGTTAATACTCAAGTGTGGGAAAACGTTCACACCGTTCCACATATCGCTTTGGCTGATTCCGCAGATTTCTTTCTCATTGCTCCTGCTACCGCTGATTTGATTGCTCGTTTGGCAGCTGGTCGCGCAGATGATCTTCTCACTAATTTAGTATTGGCATCAGATGTTCCAAAGATGTTAGTGCCAGCTATGCATCCATCTATGTGGCTAGATCCTGCAACAGTTTCAAATGTCGAAACATTGCGTTCGCGTGGATTTGTAGTTATGGATCCAGAGGTAGGTCGCTTGACTGGTAATGACATTGGACCAGGACGTTTTCCTGAGGTTCCAACTATTATTGATAAGTTTGACCAACTTACTGGCAATGTTCAGGATCTCACAGGCAAACGTGTACTGATAACAGCGGGCGGAACACGCGAAGCGATCGACCCCGTCCGCTTTATCGGGAACAAATCATCGGGCAAGCAGGGGATAGCGATTGCTCTTGCTGCGCGAAACCGAGGCGCCCAGGTTCATGTTATTGCGGCAAATTTCGATACCTCAGGGTTAAGGGGAATGGAAATCTCTAAAGTTGAGAGTGCGGCCGAAATGCACAAGGTGTTATTAGAGCAATTTCCATTATGTGATGTCTTGATCATGAGTGCAGCGGTGGCTGATGCTCGACCTAAAAATTTATCACTAGATAAGATTAAAAAAGCATTACTAGGGAACATCGAGTTAGAGGAGAATCCTGACCTTTTGGCTTCAGTCTCTGCGACGAAGAAGAGGCAAATAATCATAGGCTTTGCCGCTGAAACTAAGGATCATCTGCAAGAAGCTCGCAGAAAGCTAGAGGCCAAAGGTTTAGATCTCATTTATGTGAATGATGTTTCTGGCGGGGCGATATTTGGTCAGGACCTAACTATGGGTACGATACTCCTACGCAATGATGCGGATATAGCGGTCAAGGAAGTCTCCAAAGACGCTCTCGG
>CAIJHZ010000080.1 GCA_903820565.1 uncultured Actinomycetes bacterium | reverse complement strand
GCTGATTACAAATGTTGGAGAGGTAACATTTTCAATTCCAAATGCGGATGCAATACCTTGCGTTAATACGGTTTTCCCGGCACCTAAATCTCCAGTTAATACAACTACATCAGTATTTTTAAGTTGCTCCCCAATCTTCACCCCAACGGCATGCATCTGCGATACAGATTCAACTGAGATTTTCATAGTGCTGAGTAGTTTATAGAAAGAAAGAGGGCCCCAGTTTCCTGAGGCCCTCTTTTTACTTATTTAATTATTGACGATACTTAAATAGCGGAGCCTGATAATTAGGATCCACAAACAAGTTAGCGTCTTTCTTAATTGCAGCCTTTACCGTCGAAGCAGATGGTGACTTGCCTGACTTAGCAGCTGCTGCAAGTAATTTAGCAACTAGCAATGTTTGGCTAGTTGTGAAGTTACAGTGAGTTGTTCCATTTGGAGCAAGTGTTGGAGTGACTGGCTTGCCATCTTTAAATGTTGAGTATGAATCAGATGGTTTATTCCAGATACTCGTTACAAGACCTGCCTGGCTTGCGCCCTCTACGCCAGCTCTGCCCTTAGATACATCAGCTTCATACTTACTAATGAAGTACTGAGTAGCTCCTGGCGGAGTGATGTGATCTGCAGTAGCAGTCAAAGTAACTGTTGGAACAGTCACCTTTCCTTGTAAGCCGTAGTCATATACAGCTTTAAATCTTGCAACTGCTGCAGGATCTGCAGTAACTCTTGGAGATGCCTTAAGGATTGAAAGCAAAACTCCGGTGTATGTCTTACCAGATAGTGCTGCGGCATAAGTATCGCCATCATCACCTAGGCGAGCTGAGTAATCAGTCTTGGAGTTGTCGTAAACAATTCCGCCTGCTCTCATCTCCATGTCGTAGTTTGCGACAATCGCAAGTCCCACGGCATCCACGCTATTCTCAAGTACAGCAAGAGCTGGGCTTAGTACTAAACCAAATGATGTTTCGCCGTCTCCAGCAGGACCGCTAGCTGAGTCATAGGTCTTTGATTGAGTTGATAGACCAGAGATTAATCCAAGTAACAAAACTGCACTTCGTACTGGGATTCCTTGGTATGCAGCTGGAACTCCTGAAGTAGTTGGCCATGTTGGTGCAGTTGGGTTAA
The DNA here is from genome assembly GCA_903820565.1 of uncultured Actinomycetes bacterium. Taxonomy (GTDB): domain Bacteria; phylum Actinomycetota; class Actinomycetes; order Nanopelagicales; family Nanopelagicaceae; genus Planktophila. The sequence continues at coordinate 1,035 of CAIJHZ010000080.1, read as the reverse complement.
TTGCAATTGCAGTTTGAAGTGCAACTAGAACTCCCAATACCTTTTGAATATCGCCAAGCATTTCCATGTATCCGTTAGTACCGGCTGAGTAGCCAGTTGCCTTAATGGTTGGATCAAAGAAAGATTTGAATCCCCATAGAAGGTCAAGAGCCATAGTAATTTCAGCCAGGCCAGATTCAGCCAAACACATATTACCTACAGCATCAAATGTTCCTGGATATTGTTCAGCAACTGCTTGAGTAGAAAGTGCGCCGAGTGAGTTACCCCAACCAACAACCTTGTCGATCTTTGGGAATGTATCTCTAGCGATGCTATTTAGTAGGAGATTTGCATAGGTTTGCTCAGCTAAGTTCCAAGCTTGAACTTGAACACCAGCACCAGCAAGAGCAAAGCCCTGCTTTAGCAATGATGTTGCAACCTCTGCTGATGGTGCTACATCAGGTGAGGTATCAACGATGTAACCGGTAGGAGCTACAACTGGAATTGCTGGCAGGTTTACACCTTTGCGAATTCCATGGGAGTACAAGAACAGTGTGCCATTGAAGTTTGCTGGCATACGGATTTCATACTTTGAACCCTTTTCGTCAACACCTGTACAGGTAGTTACGTTAGCAACATTGTAAAGAGCTAATGGTGCTACTGAACAAGTCGGTTCAGCAGCGCGAGCTGCTGAAGGTACAACTACTGCAAATGATGCAACTAGTGCTGCAGTAGTTAGGGCAACTAAGCCCTTCTTAAGGTTTGTATTTTTCATTAGTTTGTTGGTATCCCATTCTTTGGAATTGGCTTGCGCACAAAGGTTGAAGCAACTGGTGCACTAGTTGAGGTTGAATCAGTAGTGTAAGCAGTTAGTTTTCCACCAAATGGCTTTAATTCACCTTGCGCATTTAATTGACCGAACCAGTACCCGTTGTAGCCAACATGGCTAGTTTTTGAGTAATTAAGTGGAACAAGACCTGCGCTAGCAAACGTTGAACCTTTAGTCTCCATTGCACTGATTACTCCGGCACGAGTTAGATTCTTACCAGCTGCACG
>CAIJHZ010000079.1 GCA_903820565.1 uncultured Actinomycetes bacterium | reverse complement strand
CCAATTATGGAGTCTCTACCCCATCTGGTAAGACCGTATCTACTCCAAGTTCAAAACGATATCGTTGCAGGGATATAGGCTCCTGGAGCAAAGCCCAGGAATTGCTTAAGCAGGGGCATAGCTACTTGGATGGGGATGGAGATGGTGAGGCCTGTGAGTCATTGCGATAATCCTAAAATGATTTGTTTTATGCAAACTGAGCCAGGCTTTTCCTATGGGGCGGGCTCATCCTTCTCCTCACATCAGCCCGAACAGCCTCTTAAACCCTGTTCATCACAAATGAAACCCCTTGTCTTTCTGTCTGTTGTATCAATCGCTAGCGCTGCTTCATTTGCGCTAAGTGCAAAGTCCTGGTCACAGGACAATCCAAACCTCAGCGATTATATGATTTGTGGTCAAATAACAAGCCACAAAGCACTTTACCAACACGGGAAATTCTTGGCGAGTGGTTGGATGTATTGGCTGAAGTCCAACAAGAAGGATGAGGAACGTTTTCCAGTTAAAACAAGAGAATCTTTCCTGACAAGAGCCACCATAGGTCTTAATAAAAAAAATGGAATAACTGAAAAGAAAAATCCTGACCTGTATATGTGCAATATGGGCTTTATGAGTACAGCAATAGATTCTAGGTGGAGTTCAATACATGACGGCTTGGTGGATTATTTTCCGAAGCCATTTAAGGCAAAGTTTCTGGAACTGCCAGAAAGATAATAGTGCACTATTGCAGTGCTGGTTGAGATGGCTATTGGTCGCTGACTGGTTGTTGAACGCTAGCAAGCTAGCGACTACTCCATCCACTCCGAAGACACTGCATTGGGAGGCACCAATTCAAAAGGCTATGAACTCACCCTTAGGATTTTATCCTTCTAGTGATAATTGCTTTCAGGACAAGCCCCATTCTCGAGAAGCAAAGACGATATCAGTCCACCCAACCCGCCGGAATGGAATAGCAGTCGGAATTTATGTATCAAAAATGAATGAGCGTTGAGACAGAACTACTATGGTGCAAACAGCCATAGCATCGAAGCATGTTTAATCATTTCTTGCCTGTATTGGTCACAGTAGTGTCGATTGCACAAATGCCCGCCTTAGCAGTTCCGACTTGGCTTGCTTGCTCCTACTCCGATGGATCAGGACTTTTTAAAGTGAGAGTGGATGAGCCTTCGTCTTCTATCGAATACATAGGTCAAAATCCTGGTTTAAGAGACAAAACCGTCTATCAGCACAGTGTTAAGGGCTTTTACTCGCCAGACGACATCCAATTTGAAATTATTGCAAAATCACGAGTAGGCCTAGACAAAGATACTTATTCCATCAACCGCAAAACACTTCAGTGGCTAAGAAACAGCTATATGATTATTTTTGATTCGGACTGGAAAATGCTTGGAGGCAACGACTCTTTTTCTGCTCGCAAAGCTTGCAAACAGATAGCAGTCAAAAAACAAGGAAATCAGATATAGGAGTAACAGATTTGCCTCTATGAAATGGGGGGGGCTTAGGTTGTCGCAGTCCGAAACCATTACGGCAGCTTGCATTACTCAGAAAGCATTCTGGAACAACGCTTTCCTTTTGGTCTTTTTAGAAAAAGAGATATTCCCTAGATATGCATAGGCTTTCTATTACCACAAATCCCTTTGTGTTCCACTACTTTTTTAATAGCTAGAATTATCAAAACTATCTCACCTGTTAATGAACCGCATTCTATAAACAAAGCGCAAGAACGGGCGTGTTGAGGCTGAACACCCTCAACCCCCTCTGCCAGGAAAGATGACGCCTCTCCATCAAGCCCCCAGCTGGTTCAAATGGAGAGGCATGGTAGTATTAAAAAAATTGACTCACGACAATGGTCATGACTATGTTCGCAAGGCTATTGCTAATTTCAAGCTTTATAATACAAACTAATCTCGCAATGCCTGCATTAGCACAAGCAACTCCAGTAATATACAAAGTTAGACTTACCGGTGGCGGGAATGCATTCCTTACAGGAGCTGCGAATCAATGGGGTAGGGCCGAGGTTTCATCAACAAACGAAGTATCTCTATACCAATCAACATTAGTAGTAAACATGATTACAGGACTAGGAAAGTGGTATGAGCATACAGTAGTAACAAGTAGAGCCTGCCCTGTATCGCAAAGGGGGTGGAACGATTCAGCCAATTGCATTGAGGCAGCAGCTAATGTAGTTGGGACTGCAAATATTATTCAACTGCCAAAAGATGCAAATCCAAAAGAATACTATTTTGATCTGCAATGGGAAGAAAATAGTGGTTTACACCGGGCACGAATGGACATACGCAATGCAGATTAAAGAATAGCCAAGGAAATACTCCACAAAAAAAATACACATACACTTAATTGCTGGTATTAAAAGACGCTTCCTGGTTGAACTTTGAAGTCAACACAAAAATAATCTAATGACTGATCTATATATCGATATAGACGCAGCTTATCTGTGAAAACATCACGACCTCGAATCTCAACTTCAACATCTGATTGCTTCGATTGGCCCTCAGCTCTAAGGTGAAAATATCTTCGCTGGTTTCTGTGAGGTCAAATCCGGTAACTGCCAGGAAAGATGACGTCTCTGCCGCCGATTAGGCGGCCAGTCCCAACGTAGCTGTTTGAGCGACGAAATCATCAGCTGGCGGGTTGATCCACACCACTGCTGGTTGGCGCCAACAGCATGTGGTACGAGGCCACCGGCGGGGATGACTGGTG
>CAIJHZ010000078.1 GCA_903820565.1 uncultured Actinomycetes bacterium | reverse complement strand
GTGAGCGCTCAACAAGAAGTCCTACCTTGCCAAGTTGCATAACCATTTCATCGCGCAGATCTGCAAATTGATCTGTTGGAGATACAGGGAAGTATCCGCCCTTTACTCGTGTGCGGTATCCACGGTTAGGAGTTCCATCGGCATCGTATTCAACGCCAGTGTTCCAGGCGCCTTCATATGATTCGATCTCATGAACAGCTGAGTTAATTCCTGTCTTAAAACGTACGCTATCGAAAACATAGAACTCTGCTTCTGGTGCGAAGAATGCTGTATCAGCAAATCCAAGTGAGCGCATGTACTCAACTGCCTTTGCGACAACTCCGCGAGGATCACGGCTGTAAGGAGTGTTGTCTACAGGATTATGTACAGAGAAGATTATGACAAGAGTCTTTTCTTTGCGATATGGATCGATAAATGCAGACTCTGGGACCGGTAACAACTTCATATCTGATTCGTTGATTGATTGGAATCCACGAATCGATGAACCATCAAACATTAGGCCATCGGTAAATACTGCTTCGTCAAATGATTCAACAGGAACATTGAAGTGATGCTGGATACCAGGCAAATCTGTAAAGCGAACATCAACGAGTTTGACATCCTCTTTTTTAATAAAGGCAAAAATTTCTGCGGCGTTCTTAAACATGCTTCTCCCAATTTCACATGTGATGCGCTAAATCTCTCACCATTGAGCCTTGTGCGCTTTGAGTAGTTGAACCCTAGGTCCATAGAGTGAAAATGACATAACCCGCTTGTTAAATCCATGTTACGTCTTGGCCGCTACCCAGTTATCCTTGCCACATGAGCTTTCAATATGTGCGCGTGAGCCTAGGTCGCCGTTTGGCAGCCTTAATGGTGGACTGGTTAGCCTGCTACTTCATCGTTGCAGCCTCAGCCGGAGGTTTGGGAGCTATGGCCCCGAATCGATCATTCACAGTTTTAGCGCTGTTTTTTGCCGAGGTAGCAATTTTCTCAGCGCTGCAAGGTGCCAGCCTCGGTCACAGAATCTTCGGGATTCGAATTGTTCGCTTTGTAGATGGTGGAGCAATTTCGCCGCTGCAGGCACTTATCCGATCAGCACTGTTGGTCACAGTTATTTTTGCAATTACCTTTGATGAAAATGGCAGAGGAATTCATGAGCGATTAAGTGGTTCTGTATTAACAAGAAGCAAAAGGTCTGCTTAGAAACTAACGGCTTTTTGGTGCTCTCGTTGGCATTGGCCCCTTAGGAATTGGCATAGACATTCCACCAACAGCCTTTAGGCGTGCTCGCACTTCGCGCATTTGATGAGCCGTTAATTTCTTAGGAAGTCGACGCATGTGACGTTGTAATTTTTGAATTGGTACCCGTCCATCTTCCTTGCCTACAAGAATTTCAATGACAGGAACGCCAGGTGCGAAACGCTCTGCTTTTTTCTTTTCATCGGACATCATCTGTCGAACTGATTGCGAACCTTCGCCAGTTAACACAATGCCAGCGCGACCAACACTGCGATGAACCATGTCTTGATTTCGAGCTACCGCGACAGCTGGCGTTGTAGTCCACCCTTTTCGAATTGCCATTAGCACGCTTGCGCCAGCGCCAATCTGTCCATCAATTGCAGAGTAAGCAGCATTTCCTGCCTGCCTAGTGAAAAAGAAAAGAGTCAAAAGTGCTGCAAGAGGCAGAGAAACAAAACCAGCGTAATAAGGATTACCAAAAGCCCCACCAACACCGATTCCGATAGCCCATGTAACAATAAAAATAGCGATTAGAACAAATGGAATCCAAGGCTTAACTTGCGTGGTGACCTTGTAGGCATCACGAAAAGTTTGAAAGCGAGGAGTCTTGATCTTCTTTTCTTTATTTTTCTTTGTGAACATGTGAATTAGTTTAGTGGGGCAGGAGCGGTTCCACCAAGACGAACCGGCGCCCAGCGTTGGCCCACATGGCTATCAGGGTACTTTTCTTGGACATCATGCAACATTTGGATCATCACTTCGCGCAGGTGAGTTTCAGCGACCTCAATATCTGTCTCACGCGTATAAATAATAGGTTGCCCAAATGAAACGCTGACAGGGATTTTGCTTCTCTTAAAACTTGGCTTTACCCCTTTCGTATAAACACGCTGTCCGCCCCAGACGATTGTTGGGATGAGAGGCACATCAGCGCCTATCGCTAATCGAACCGCACCCGATTTCATTGCCTTAATTTCAAAACTAGTAGAGATAGTTCCTTCAGGAAAGATGCCAACAATTTCATCTGACTTAAGTGCACGTAATGCAGCAACAAATGAAGCAGAGCCGTTACTGCGGTCGACATTTATGTGATGCATACCGCGAAGTAAAGGTCCAGCAACCTTGTTATCAAAGAGCTCCTTTTTCGCCATAAAGCGCACGTAGCGCTTTGCTGGCAACGCTGCGGTACCAGCAAGCGCAAAATCTAAATAGCTAGTGTGATTAATCGCAAGAATAGCTCCACCTATGCGGGGAACATTGTCCTGTCCTTGAAAATTGAAATTGAAACCTAAGTATTTCCAGAATGTCTTTACTAGAACAATGACTGGGGGATACACCAGGTCAGCCACGAGCCGCCTTCTTTTCCATCGCTTGCTTATACAAACGTCCAGCTCTGTACGAGGATCGAACAAGTGGACCGCTCATTACTCCTAAGAAACCGATCTGCTCTGCTTCCTGTGCTAGTTCTACAAACTCTTGCGGCTTAACCCAACGCTCGACTGGGTGGTGCTTATTGGTTGGTCGTAAATATTGGGTAATCGTAATGAGGTCGCATCCAGCGCTGTATAGGTCGACAAGTGCTTGTGAGACTTCTTGCCGTGTTTCACCAAGGCCAAGAATTAAGTTGGACTTAGTAATAAGGCCAAAATCTTGAGACATTCGCAATACTCGTAAGGATTTTTCATAAGTAAATGCTGGACGAATCTGCTTGAAAATCCGGGGAACAGTTTCTAGATTATGGGCAAAAACTTCTGGCCTAGTTTCAAATATTGGGTTAAGTAGATCAGGATTGGCGTTGAAATCTGGAGCTAACATCTCAACTCCGGTACCAGGATTTAATTCATGAACTTTGCGAATGGTTTCGGCATATAACCATGATCCTTCATCCTCAAGATCATCGCGTGTGACGCCAGTGATGGTTGCATAACGCAATCCCATAGTTTTGACTGACAGAGCTACCTTAAATGGTTCTGCACGATCAATCGGAAGTGGTTTTCCGGTATCGATATTGCAAAAATCGCAACGACGTGTGCAGCGATCTCCACCAATTAAGAATGTTGCTTCTTTATCTTCCCAGCATTCAAAGATGTTGGGACAAGCCGCTTCTTGGCAGACTGTATGTAGACCTTCGGATTTAACAAGGCTGTGCAAACGGGTGTATTCAGGCCCCATATTCGCCCGAGTCTTAATCCATTCAGGCTTTCGTTCGATAGGTGTTTCGGCGTTGCGAGCTTCGATACGAAGAAGTTTGCGACCTTCTGGTGCCATCGTCATGCGCTCACCCTTTTCAATGATTCAAAAACATATCGCTCAACTAGTGGAGATACCTCGTCAATAGTAATAGCTCGGCCAAGTTCCATTTCTAAGGAAGTCACATCGGCATCTGTAATTCCACAAGGAACAATTTGCCCGAAGGCAGCAAGATCGGGATTAACATTGAGCGCAAAACCATGCATGGTCACACCTTGTGCAACACGAATTCCGATGGCGGCAATCTTTCTATCACCATGCACATCTTGAATCCACACACCAGAACGGCCTTCAACTCGCACGGCGCTAATTCCTAAATCCGCACACACTCGAATCAGGGCAGATTCTATTTCGCGCACAAAGCCAACGAGTTCAGTGGGCTTTTGTAACTTCACAATTGGATAACCAACTAGTTGACCAGGTCCATGCCATGTAATGCGACCTCCACGGTCAACATCGATCACGGGGGTTCCATCTGCCGGACGTTCAGCTTCATCGGTTCGTCGTCCCGCGGTATATACAGAAGGGTGTTCGAGTAATAACAAAGTATTAGGGCGAGATCCAGCTGCAACTTCTGCATGGATTGTTCGCTGAACATCCCAGGCCTTTTGATACTCCACTAAGCCATGACGCGAGAGCGCGATCGTTGCATTGGTTGGACTCGCTATAACTGGCACTCGTATAGCCTAAAGGTAGGCTTGCCTTCATACCAATCGACGCTGCAATTCTCTCGGAAAGGCCATTGTCAACCTCGTGCATACCGAAGTATTAATTGTTGGCGCGGGTTTGTCGGGTCTTAATGCGGCGATCTATCTGGAATCCGAAGGTATTGATGTAACAGTTATTGAGGCATCTGATCGTGCTGGTGGTCGTGTGGCCAGCGATGTCATTGACGGATTCATTTGCGACCGTGGCTTCCAATTAATAAATTCACAATATCCGGCCTTACGAGAATTAGATGTCATCAAGGAACTTGATTTTATTCATGCACCAAGGGTTATAGAAGTTTCCTTGGGGGATCGGCGTCATGCACTTGGCGACCCGCGTCAAGCACCGTGGACCGCATTTGATTCGACGACCGGAACAATTAGCGAAAAGTTAGAACTCTTGAGATTCATCCTCGGCCACCCAAAAGAGAATCAATCTATTGCACAAGCTTTGCGAGGCACTGGTACTTGTTATGAAAGGGTCTTGCGTCCATTCTTGCAAGGAGTCTTTTTGACAGACCCCGAAAATGTTGATGCTCACTCCGGGCACGGAATCATTAAGAGTTTTGTTAATGGAAAACCCGGTATTCCGCGCAATGGTGTTGGCGAGTTGTCTAAAGCACTCAGTAATCGAATCAGCAACATTATCTTTAATACTCGTGTCGATCGGATCGATCACACAATGGTTCACACGACTAATGGAACATATAGCGCCGATAAAATCTTGATTGCCACAGATGCGACAACAGCTACTCAATTACTTGGATTAACAGAAGTGCCCAGAATGGCTGGCTGCATAACTTGGTATCACGCTGTCGATCAAAACCCTTCAGGAAGTGGACGGTTGGTTGTTGATGGTCAAAGACGAGGCCCAATAATCAATTCAGTGGTTATGTCAGATATTTCGTCACAATACGCACCAGTTGGTCAACACTTGGTATCGACAACAACTGAATTAAACGTTACCGAGTCTGACGTCCGTCGCCATTTGGCGATTGTGTGGGGGATGAGCACACATGATTGGCAGTTGATCGCAAAATATGAAGTTCCAGCAGCGTTGCCCATTCATAGTGTTGGTCGGTCTCTATCGCAAAGTTTGAAAATTAACGATCACCATTTTGTAGCTGGAGATCATCGAACTGTTCCGTCACAGCAAGGTGCACTATTTTCTGGACGCCTCGCAGCCCAATTAATCCTCGACTAGTTGGGCAAGTGCTTCAGAAATGTGTGGGTAATCCCATGTAAAACCTGCTTCTTGTAATACATTCGGCAGGACTCGCTTAGAGCCTAAAACCTCGGAAGAAAATCCACCGAGTGCAATCTTTAACGCAATTGCCGGTACGGGAAATAGTGCGGGTCGGTGCATCGCACGCGCTAAGGCTGAAGTGAATTCTTGATTAGTAACAGGATTAGGCGCGGTTACATTTACGGGACCAGAAATAGGATTTTCTAGAGCAAAGACAATTGCACGTATTTGATCATGCAAAGTTATCCAAGACCACCATTGCTTGCCATTACCCATTTTTCCGCCTAGACCTAATCGAAATAGTGGAAGCATTTTTCCAAGAGCTCCACCGGTTGGGTCTAACACTAAACCGGTGCGAATTTTTACTGTACGTGTTTCTCCGGCCAAATCGGCAGCAGCTTCCCATTCGCGGCACACCGCTGCTAGGAAATCATCCCCAGCGCGGTCAGTTTCCACAACAGCCCGATTACCACTTTCGCCATACCAACCAATAGCAGATGCTGAAATAAATACCTGTGGCTTGAGCTCGGCTACAGCGTTTGCAATTGCGGTAGTACCGAGCAATCTGGAATTAAGAATCTCGCTTTTATACTTCTTATTCCAGCGCTTATCGCCTACCCCTACGCCAGCCAAGTGAATAATTGCATCTACGCCACGAAGCGGATCGAGATCAACAAAACCTGTTTGCGGATCCCACTGCACCTCATCAGAGGAAACAGGATAACGGCGGACGAGACGTTGAACTGTATGACCTTCACTTTTTAGATGACCAACAAGTGCGGTACCGATCAGACCTGATGCACCCGTAATTGCAATGCGTTGTGGAACTGGCATAGCTGACTTACAGTCCTAGATCTGACTCGAAAGCGCCACCTTCGAGGCGTTCTTTAAGTGTTACTAAGAATCGTGCCGCGTCTGCGCCATCAACAACTCGATGATCGTATGAGAGTCCTAGATAAACCATTGAGCGAATCGCAATTGTTTCTCCACCATCTTCACCACGGACAACCATTGGACGCTTAACAATTGCGCCTAACCCAAGGATTGCAACCTGTGGTTGATTGATAATTGGAGTGTCAAACAATGCTCCACGACTACCAGTATTTGTCAGGGTGAATGTTCCCCCGCCTAATTCATCTGGAGTCACCTTGTTATCGCGAGTGCGAGCTGCAAGATCAGCAATCTTTCGTGCGACACCACCCATATTGAGATCACCTGCATTAGAAATTACCGGAACTAGCAATCCACGCTCTGTATCTACTGCAATTCCTAGGTGTTCAGCTCCGTGATAAGTGATCTGATCACCTTCAACAGATGAGTTAAGTACTGGATGCTGCTTCAACGCTTCGCATACTGCAACTGCGAAGAATGGAAGGAATGAAAGCTTGACACCTTCGCGTGCTTCAAAACTTTCCTTTGACCGATCGCGTAGTCGAGCAATCTTTGTAACATCTACTTCAATGACAGTCGTTAATTGAGCGCTGACTTGTAGTGATTCAACCATTCGTGCTGCAATAACTTTACGCAATCGAGTCATTGTTACTGTTGTTCCTCTAAGTGGGGAAACAGCTACAACAGGAGCCTTTGCGGCAGTTGGCGCATAAGTAATTGTGTTGGTCGCTATAGGTGCGGCTGGACGAGCAAGTGCTTCAACATCTTCGCGACGAATTCTTCCGCCGATTCCTGTGCCGCTCACTTGTGAAAGATTTACTCCGAGTTCAGAAGCTAGCTTACGAACTAGTGGAGTTACATAGGCATCTGCTGGTTGAGATACTGGAGCAGATGAAACTGGTGCTGGAGCAGATGAAACTGGTGCTGCAATAACGGGTGCAGGTGATGGTGTAACAGGTGCTGCAACAACAGGAGCAGGCGCAGCTACTGCACCGCTGGCAGCTCCGATTAAGCCAAGACGTGCACCTACTGGAACAGTTGTATCAACTGCAACATCGATGGCAAGAAGTGTTCCTGCAACAGGTGAAGGAATCTCGGTATCTACTTTGTCAGTTGAAACTTCTAGTAATGCTTCATCTACAGCAACAGTGTCACCAACGTTTTTCAACCAACGTGTAACAGTTCCTTCGGAAACGCTCTCACCGAGTGCTGGCATCGTAATTACTGTTCCTGCTCCAGATGGCGGCGGGGTAACAGCTGCCGGAGGAGGAGTAGCTGGCGCAGCAGCAACAGGTACTGGAGTTTCAACCACAGCGGCTGGAGTCACTTGCTGAGCTGGAACCTGTGCCGCCTGAACTGGCGCACTTGGTGCTGACGCATCGGCAATGATTGCAAGTTCTGCTCCCACTGGAACAGTTTGATCAATCTGAACAACAATCTTTTGCAGAATTCCTGCAACAGGAGATGGAATCTCTGTATCAACTTTGTCAGTAGAAACTTCTAGAAGTGGCTCATCAACATTTACATGATCACCTTCGGCTTTTAACCAACGAGTGACTGTGCCTTCGCTAACGCTTTCGCCAAGTGCTGGCATCGTTACTGAAAATGTCATCTGTTTTCTCCTTGGT
>CAIJHZ010000077.1 GCA_903820565.1 uncultured Actinomycetes bacterium | reverse complement strand
TCCGGGATTGGTAAATCAATTACCGCAAGCTGTCCTTTGAATTCGGTGAAATAAATGGCCTTCATATGGTGAGTTTAGCGGCAGAGCTTTCGATCGCTAAGTAGCAAATGAGCGTTGGCACCATCAACTTGTGATGCCCTTTGTGAAGGGAAGGTCTAAGTTGATTTCACAGATTAATTAGATGTGAAAAATGGAGGGCGCTAATGCCTGATATCTCAGAGAAGTTTGTAGTTTTGACTATTACTAAAAATGAAACGCGAGTATGGGCAACCGGGACGGCTCCTGGCAAGATTCCGACAAAGGTGCACGCACCGACCGCGTTGAACGCGCATCACTTTCACAACGATTCAAAACGTCGATGGAGTGGCGATGGGCCGGGTGTACCGCGATATTACGAGGAGATAGTTGCCGCAATTGGTGGGGCATCCGAAATATTGCTGATCGGGCATGGGCACGGCAAGGCAAGTTCAATGTTGCATTTCAATCAGTATTTAGAACGCAAGTACCCAGAATTAGCAAAGAAAATAGTTGATGCTCTCGATACTAATTTACTTGCGATGAGCGAACCTGAAGTATTGGCGATGGCGCGTGGATGGTTTGAGGATCATCCGCGATAAGTAATTAGCGCTGGCTAATTTCGTAAGCCCACACATCAAAGTCATCGAGATTGACCGCCTTATATCCGCGCACTTCAAGGGCAGAGACTGCTTGTGCGCGATGCTCTGTTGCGTGATGGACCGCTTGGGTAATGATCGTCGAGCGCAGCCAATGGAAAGTTTGGCCCTCACGTACGACCGCTATTGTTTCATCGTCTTGTTCGACTAACTTAATTAGGCGGGCATCGTTTACGAACAACGTCTTTGCGAGTTCGCGAAGTTCGGCCATGTTCTTTGGTTGTTCTAGAACTCCGTACTGCTCACCTTCCAGGCGAGATGCATAACCACCTGAGGAATTAGCAATGTGGCGCAGAATTTCACGGACAGGAAATTCTGAGTCGGTGGCAAATGCATCGAGTGCTTCATCGGGCAGGTCGGCGATTAATTTGTAGATCTCTTGATTTGCCCATGACATGTGTAAAAGCGCGCGCTCTAATGAAATAGTCATGCGGGAATAATAGACTCACGCTCAATCTAGGAGGTGTAAGTGGCGACATTCTTTAGTGGTGGCACGATCTGGTGTGGCCTCGGTCGCTTAGTCCAATCTGTGCGCATCGATGGCGACAAGATTGTTGAATTAAATGGTGTCGCAAAATCTGGTGATGAAGTCATTGATTTGCAAGGTGGTTTTCTAGCGCCAGCATTTATGGATGGACATGCGCATCCATTATTTGGTGGACGTGAATCACAAGGTCCGTTGGTAAATGGATTGCAGACAGTGGACGAAATGGTGGCCGAAGTTAAAAGATTTGCAGTCGCAAATCCTGATACACCGTGGATTATTGGTGGTGCATATGAAGCCGCAGCTGTTAGCGGCGGAGATTTCCTGGCAACTTGGTTAGATGAGGCGGTTAGTGATCGCCCGGTTGTTTTGCAAGCAGTTGATCACCACACGATTTGGGTAAATAGCAAAGCTTTGGAAATCGCCGGAATAACGGCAACAACTGGTGATCCAGATGGTGGAACGATTGCGCGTAATCCTGATGGGACTGCTCGCGGAACTCTGCGCGAGCCATCTGCGATGGATTTAATAATGAAACACTCCCCCGAACGCACTTTGGAAGATGATGTTGCAGCGATTGCATGGGCATCAGATCGATATTTGGAAAGTGGTGTCACAGCAGCTACCGATGCTTGGGTTGAACCCGGAATGGCTGAGGCGTATATCGCTGCCGATAAATCAGGTGCGTTAAAGATTGATATGGACT
>CAIJHZ010000076.1 GCA_903820565.1 uncultured Actinomycetes bacterium | reverse complement strand
GCCGAGTGAAGCACCTGCTGTGGTTCCTAAGATCGAAGGTTCAGCTAATGCATTATTACAAGCGCCTTGTGCCATTAATCCTGCAAGTGCCAAAGATGCACCAACGATAAGTGCCGCAATCACTCGTGGGATTCGAATCTGCCACAATATTTCATTACTTCCTGGCGACAATAACGCTGACCAAAAATTATCAATGTGCGTAGCACCAACGTAGATCGCTACCAATGTCGCGATGGCTAGTAAAACCGCCGGGGCTAATTTTTTCACTTCATGACCGCCTTAACAGCTGCCGATAATGCTTGAACTAAGGAAGGAGTACGAGGACCAAAGGAGAGCAACAAAGAATCATCAACATCGATTACCGCATGATTTTTGCCCGCATTGGTTTGTGCCACACCCGGCAATTTAACTAATCCAGTAATTCCACCTACGGATTCAAGTCCCTTTGTCATTACAAGAATGATGTCAGGGTTCAAGCTGGCTAGTGACTCGGCGGTCAATGTATTAAATGGACGGGGCAATTGCGCTGCACCAACATCAACAGCACCAATAGCTGAAATGAGTGAGTCCGCACCTGATCCGGCTCCACCAATTAAATAGATCGCCGAAGTTCCACGCAAATATAAGAATGCAATCTTTGGTTGTGTTGGAAGAGTTGAGTTTCGGATCTGTGCGGAAATTGCGTTATTGAGCAATTGACCTTGCTCAGGAGCACCGATCGCAGCTGCAACCGCCGACACCTTGGTTGAAATGTCTGTGAGGTTCCAACTTTCAGGTGTCTGCACCACTGTGATTCCAGCAGATTTTATTTGAGAAATCGCTGATGTGGGACCGGCTGAAGCATCGACAATGACCAGGTCAGGTTTAAGGGCAATAACCTTTTCCGGCAATATTTGATGACCGGAGGTAACGATTGGAATATCTGCTAACTCTTTTTCTGAACTAGAAATATCACGACCAATAATTATTGATTTCCCATTCAGTGCAGTAATAATTTCAGCAACTCCATTTGCCAGCACTACAACTTTTTTAACTGAAAACTTTGTTGCAGAATCAATCGCAATCGCCGTCACATCGTTTTGTGAAATGCTGTGAGTTACATGAGTCTGTGAAGTAGCACACCCAGTAAGTGCCAATAATCCAAGCAAGGCCGCCATCTTCTTCACCTGCCTAGTGTGTCAAAACTTTCGACGACATGTGAGCGAGTCCTGTCGGATAAGTATCTGCACACAAAGATTTACAGTTGGGCCATGAAGAAGCTGCTGTTCCTGATGATTGCGCTACTTCCCCTTGCCATCATTCCTGCAGCGAATGCGATAGAAATAAAGGGAGCGCAGGGACAGGTTTTAACGGTTTCGGCTACAAGTGCTAAAAGTGGATCAATGATCACTGTAAGCGGTAATAATTTCGATGAAACAGTGGGCATTTATCTTGCATTTTGCGTCGTGCCAAAAAAGGGGCAACCGCCTACGCCGTGTGGCGGTGGAATTAACAAGGCTGGTTTAGGTGAGGCTTCTTTTTGGATTTCATCAAATCCTCCCCCTTATGCAATTGGGTTAACACAAGAGTTTCTACCTGGTGGTCGCTTTACAGAGAAAGTTCAGATCTCGCGAAAGATTGGAAAATTTGATTGTGCAAAAGTTAAGTGCGCAATAACTGTAAGAGCTGATCATCTTCGAGGAAATGACAGAAGTTTTGACATGTTTGTTCCAGTAAAAATCAAATGAGGAGAAAAATGAAGAAGATCGTTGTTGTAGCAGCCCTAGTTGCATCCTTGCTAATTCCCGCCCAGGCACAGGCTGCTGAAACAAAGTTCACTGGTGCTCCCCTAACCAACTTGGAATCTCAAGGAGCAACAGTCACCATCATGCTTCTTGGTGTTCCTGCTAAGGGTGGTTTGTACATACAGGAGTGCGTACAAGCACCAGTAGGAACTCGTCCGACTTTATGCAACAACGCAGTTCAACTATGGATTTCAAACTCTCGTGGCGCCTCGTTTACACCCACTGATGTTATTAAATTTGCGCCAACCGGCTCCTTTGTATCAGGTGCAACAACTGTTGATTGCACGGTTTCAAAGTGTGGAATTTTTATGCGCTTTGACCACACGGTGCCTGGCGATCTGTCAGAGGATCAATTCATCGCTTTAACATTTAAAGCGGCAACTGCTGCAACAGTTGCACTGCCTGTAGATGAAATCACAGCCACAATTAACGGAATTGCTGTCAGCACAAAGGCACCAATCACACTTGGATATCGTCAGCTATCAACAGTTTCTGCGACATCCAAAGCTGGAGCTTCACTTACTTTTACTTCCATTGATCCAAATTGCGCACTAAAGGGCAATGAAATTACGCCGCTTAAGGGATCAGGTGAATGCGCAATATCTGTTACTTCTGCCGGAAACACCACCGCTACTGGAGTGACTGCAATTCTGCCTATTCGATTAATCCCAGGAGTCCAAACAATTCCAACCATCACGCCCAAGAAATCTGTAGTACTTCCCACAACCACAAACTTTGGCCAAAAAATTACCTACACAGCTAAGGGCAGTTGTTCGGTAAAGAAGAATCTCTTAACCACCAAAAAGGGTATCTGCGAAATGCTTGCTCATGCCGACGGTCGAGCTGGATTATTTGAAGAGCTACACAAGCAATTACGTTTTATTCTTAAATAGAATTCAGGCCGGCAATGCAGAATACAATCGCTGCTTTAATCTCTGTGTCTGCATTCTGGCCGCTTTCAATACGTTTAGTTGACGCATCTGTAATAGCCTGAATAAAAAGTAGTGCGCGTTGGGTATCTTTGACTCCAATAGCCTCTAACGCTGATACCAATGGAGCAAGTAATGCCCGGTGGGCTGCGCCAATAGCCGCCACACGCTCTTGAGGTAAGGCACTTGCATTAAGTGCTTTTGCTAACAAGTGACGCCCATCAGCAATGTACATAAGCGCACCTTCGATCCAGGCACTAATGCTTGCGATTGGTTGGATTGTTGTCGAAACCGCTACCTGAAGATACTTCGCAAATTCATTGAGCTCTTCCAATACTAAATCTGCAACTAAATCTGCGCTGCTACCAAAGTATTCATAGACTGAAGTTCGAGACAAACCAGCACGCTGTGCAACCGCTGCAACTGTTACAGCAGATCCGCCAGATTCAAGGGCGATGCTTGCAGCAGCTTCGATTAATTGGTTACGTCGCCAATCACGGTGCTGAGCAAGTTTTTCGGTTTCAATGCGAGGCATACTTTTATTCTTTCACGGTTTCAGCAAGGCGTCTCAATGAGTCGCGGACAACGGCCGCATCTGATGTCCGCCACAGCGGTGGCATCGAATTAAGCAGAACGCTTCCATACCTTTTCGTAACTATGCGTGAATCCAAGATCGCGACTACTCCACGATCATCAACGGATCTGATGAGGCGTCCAGTGCCCTGTGCCAGTAAAAGTGCTGCTCTGGGAAGTGAAACCTGCATAAATCCACTGCCTCCCTTGGCATCTGCTTGCGCTGCGCGCGCACTCATAACAGGTTCATCAGGGCGAGGAAATGGAATGCGATCGATTGCAACCAAAATGCAACTATTGCCCGGCACATCTACTCCTTGCCACAAAGACATTGTTCCAATCAAAATCGATGTCTCATCTTTTGCAAATCGAGAAACCAGTGGTCCGACTGCATCGCCACGCTTTTGCGTGATGATCTTGATCGGTAGTTCAGCCAACACTTTGCGTAGATGAAGATCGGCCGCTTCAACACCACGCCAGGATGAAAACAGTGCAAGTGTGCGCCCGCCAGCTGCATCAATTAATTCGCCAAGCTCTGTTAACACTTCTTGGCTTGGGCCATCACGACCTGGCTCGGGTAAATGCTTAGGCATATACAAAACACCTTGGTTGGCAAAATCGAAAGGACTACCCACATCTAGCATTTGAATATTAGCTGGGTCTACTTCGCCCTCTTTGATTTCGGCATTCATTTCTTCGTTTACCAAAAAGCCAATGCTCTTTGCCATCTGATCAAAACCATTACCAACAGTCAGTGTTGCCGATGTCGCGATCACAGGAGTCTTGGTCAGCAGGTTTTCGCGCAGAACTTCAGATACAGAAAGCGGGGCCAGGTACAAAGTTGAAAACGTTGGCTCGTACCACAACACCAAACCATCGCCCATTTTCAGCAGAGTCGTTGCTGTTGTCGCTATTTCATTGACCGCGCCTTTAACACGAGCTCGCTCTGCCAATGCATCCGTGTCGATAATTTCATCATCTGCAGATAAAAATTGCATTATTGCCTTGGCTGCTTCCATGACCTTGCGAATAGAAAACTCAAGTGATTGTGGGATCTCTTCGAGGCGCCCTTGTGCACCGAATTCACTTTTTACTGATTCGCCATAATCCACCATGGATTCATGGAAGTCATTTGCCGCCTTGTGAAAAGCATCTGAAAGCTTGCCCGGCATGAACTTGCGAGCCATTGCCGCGGCGCGCAAAACACGGTTACTTGTTAGCTCATCTGTTACCGCTTGCGTTGCGCGATCCATAAATTCATGTGCTTCATCCAAAATCACGCAATCGCGCTCAGGCAAGATCGGATGTGAATCTACGATTTCAATTGCCAATAAGGTGTGGTTGGTAATAACGATGTCTGCCGTTTGTGCCTTTGCTTTAGCATTTGCTGCAAAGCATTGTGACCCAAATGAGCACACATCTGCGCCGACACATTCGCGGCCTGAAACACTATTTGCCGCCCAGACTCTGCGATCTACTTCCGGTGCATCATCACGATCCCCTGTTACCCCTGCTGTCTTTGCCCATGCAATGAGGCGCTTGGCATCTTTTTCAAGAGATGAAACCTCCATCACTAATTCGCCATCAGGATCAACTTCATCACTGTTCATTTTTTGCAGACACACATAATTTCCAACACCTTTATAGATCGCGTATGTAATCTCGCGGCCCAACTCTTTTTCTAAGGCAGGAACAACAGCTGGAAGGTCGCGATCAACTAGCTGGCGTTGCAATGCAATAGTGGCTGTTGCTACCAACACTTTTCGTCCATGGACGATTCCAGGAATCAAATAAGCCAGAGATTTACCAGTACCGGTTCCAGCTTGAACCATTAAGTGGTGACGATTTGTTAATGCGTTTGCCACCGCTTCGGCCATTTCAATCTGACCTTCACGCGCTGATCCACCAATTGCTTCTACAGCAACATCAAGTGCGCGCCGCACCTTTGCTGACATATCGCTCATTAAAGAGCCATCAAATCCATAAACTCATTTACAGGAGTTGCGGCCAATTTGTCGTAATCAAGAGACAAATCTGCGATCTTCTTCTGCTTTTCTGTATCGTAAATGCGAGCTAGGTTGATCTTGTACTTCTCAATCAGCAGTGGAATACCTTCAACACGGCGACGTGCATGGCCTATTGGGTACTCAACGGCGACCTCATCAAAGCTGCTGCCATCGTTGAATTCAACTGTTACTGCGTTGGCAATAGAGCGCTTTTCT
>CAIJHZ010000075.1 GCA_903820565.1 uncultured Actinomycetes bacterium | reverse complement strand
GCTTGATCGGCTTGCTCACATTTCCTCCATCGTCGTTGCTAGCGATAGCCTACGGTGGCAATGGATACCTCGTCACAACGAAAAATTCTGCGGGTCAGCCCTGCATGCGAAATCTCCCAATTAGCCGGGGAAATCGCAGCAGCGCTCGTGGGCGATGGCCCCACCCTTGGATTCGGGGATATCTCAGCAGAATACGCTCCGCGCGATGCCGCCATTGCGATCGGAACATCTGGCACAACTGGCGCATCCAAAGAAATTTTCCTTACATCAACCGCGTTAATTTTATCAGCCCGAGCTTCACATAAATTCATAGGTGCTAAATCTGGCGAAATCTGGTCCCTACTACTTCCGCTTACTCATATCGCTGCCGTCAATGTAATTGTACGATCAATGGAATTGGGAACATCACCAATTGATCTGCGCAATTTTGATGGTGAATATCCAAAAGCGGACTACACCGCAATTGTTCCAACTCAATTATTCCGTGCCTTAAATGACGACCAACGTTTACTTCAACATCTTAAAACTGCAAAGGCTGTGCTGGTCGGTGGTGCTGCTCTATCTTCATCTTTGCGCAAGCAAGCAGAAGTAGCGGGAATAAAAGTAGTTACCACATACGGAATGACCGAAACATGTGGAGGATGTGTTTACGATGGAACGGCTCTTGACGGCATTGAGATTGAAATCCGAGAGGGAAAGATTTGCATTAAGGGTTCAGTTTTAGCATCTTCTATAACACTCAATGATGGCTGGTTTGAAACAAATGATATGGGTAATTACGACAACGATCATTTAGTTGTTATTGGAAGATCAGATGATGTGATTATTTCTGGTGGCGAGAATCTTTCACTCAATGCAGTGGAAAATTCACTCAGCCATGCATTTCCAGAAGCACAATTTGCAGCATTTTCTATCGAAGATCCTCAATGGGGGCAAACTTTACAATTGGCAGTTGTTGGAACCATCAGCGAAGATCAAATTGCAGCACATCTCGAAAAAGATCTCGGAGATTTTGCAAAACCAAAAGGCGTACACCGCATGAGTTCACTACCATTACTAGGTATCGGCAAAATTGACCGAAAGAGTTTGGCGAAAGGTCTTGTGAATGAATAAGTGGGTGCTGGGCGCACGTCCCCGAACACTGCCAGCAGCAATTGCACCCGTAGTTATTGCATCAGCACTAGCAGGTTCAGATTTCAACTGGTTTCGTGCGGCTTTAGCCCTCAAGGTTGGTCTGTGGCTTCAGATCGGCGTTAACTACGCAAATGATTACAGCGATGGAGTTAAGGGAACTGATGCCGACCGAGTTGGCCCAATTCGATTAGTAGCAAGCGGATTAGCATCGGCTAAAGCTGTAAAGCGTGCTGCTTTCATTTCTTTCGCGATTGCGAGCATTGCAGGAACTTGGTTATCTCTTCTGACCTCTCCCTTTCTTATTCTGATTGGAATGTTGTCCATCGCTGCAGCATGGGGTTACACAGGTGGCAAAAATCCTTATGGCTACAGCGGACTTGGTGAAGTTTCAGTCTTTACCTTTTTCGGTCTGGTTGCGACCATGGGTACCTACTACGTTCAAACAGAAAAGATCACCGCCATCAGTTTCATTGTGGCGATACCAATGGGTGCGCTTGCATGTGCAATTTTGGCGGTAAACAACATTAGAGATCGTGCTCAGGATGAACTTGTTGGAAAGCGAACGCTCGCGGTTCGACTTGGCGACACAAATGCCCGTCGCTTATTTGTCTCACTTTTGGTTGTAGCCCATTTAGCAGCAGTCGCGACTTTGATTCCAACAGCGTTACTGACTTTGCTTGTTACGCCAATGAGTTACTCAATTTCAAAGTTAGTTCTCAGCGGTGCTTCAGGCAAGGATTTGATTCCTGTTTTAGGCAGGACCGGCAAGCTTCAACTTGTGTTTGCGATAGTTTTTGCAGTCGCCTTAGCGATACAATAATTTCATGCCCCGGCTCCTGCTAGCAATACTCGTATTTGGATTAACAATTTACGCTTTAATTGATTGCGCGCGAACTGATGAAACCCAAATCAAAACTCTTCCAAAGTGGGGCTGGCTACTTCTCATTATTTTTCTTGGACCTCAGGCACTTGCCATAGGACCAATTGCGTATTTAATCGCTGGAAGAAATAAGCCAAAGGGCCGCAACGCACCTAAGCGACGTATTCTGCCGCCAGATGATGATCCTGATTTCTTAGGAAAACTTTAAAGACCTGAGTAAGTGTGCTTTCCAGTTCCCCAAATATTTACGTAGACATAATTAAACAAGAATGTAGATCCGGCAAATAAACATAGCCAGGCAGCTCTGCGTCCACGCCAGCCAATAGTTACGCGGGCGTGTAAATACGCTGCATAGGCAACCCAGGTAATAAATGCCCAGGTCTCTTTTGGATCCCAACCCCAGTAACGACCCCAAGCGCTCTCTGCCCAGATGGCTCCTGCGATAACTGCAAAGGTCCACAGTGGAAATACAAATGCAACTAATCGATACGACAGTTGATCTAAAACTTCTAGGGATGGAAGTCGTTTAGCCCAAGCTGTTCGCTCCCCCTTAGCTTCCATGTTATCCAGATACAAATAAGCAGCTGCGATCACATTGGCCAACAGAAATACTCCGCCAGAAATAATTGCGGCAGATACGTGAATGACTAACCAAGTGGACTTAAGCGCTGGGACTAGTGGTGCACTTGGGCGATACAAAACCGCTACCGCTGTTCCGAGAGTTAGTAAAACTGAAATTGAAACTAGTAAACCTAGCCAGCGAAGATCATATTTACGTAACGCCCCAAGGTATGCACCAGTAAATGCAAGAGCGCCAGTTATTGAAAACTCATACATGTTTCCCCAAGGGACGCGACTTGAAGAAATTCCACGAGCAATTACACCTGCAAATAAAAGAATGAATCCCAAAATCATCATTGCCGTTGCAATGCGAGCAACTTTTTCTGTGCGTTTGTAATCTAATGTTTTAGTTGTATCTGTTGGCACCTTTACAGCCCAAGCGGTCTCAATTGCATGTGCAAAAAAAGATAATGTATAAACAAACATTGCGGAATAAATCAGATAATTCGATGCAAAAGCCCACGTGCGTGACATCTATTTATCTCCCTTAAGCACCCGAATGAATTGTTCCATTTCAATTTCTAAACCAGGAGCAGCATTCTTTGCCAATCCTGCGACTTCAACCTCTGATCCAACCCGAATCCATATACGACGTCTGCGGGTAAACAGCGATGCTAGTAATCCAAGGATGGCAACAATACCGCCCAATAAAGCGAATTTCTTTCCGGGATCTGCAACGAAATTAAGGTTTACCCACTGAATGTAGCCTTCAAAAGTTATTGAGCCACCTTCATATGTAAAGGTCTCACCAGGCTTTAAAGTTTTAAGACCAATCTGCTGCATTGCCGAAGTATCGATTCTGTATACCGATTGTGGAATGCCGGAATCCAACCCCAAATCGCCAAGCCAAGCCGATAGCAACAACCGTGGATCTAAAGCTTTAGGGAAAGCACTCTGCGCACCGCCGCCGTTAGGATCACGAACATATGTCGGAACGAAAGATCCAACAAATCCAATCTGTGGATCTGCATCTGGAACTTTGATCGCACCGATTGATCGAAGATTTGAATCTTGCGGTAAGAACGGAACAGGGCCCTGGAAGGCAACATCGCCTTTTGAGTCCCGAACAGTTACAACAGGTGAGTAACCATTTGCTTGCAGATATATTCGAGTGCTACCAATTGTCAATGGACTGTTTACTTTAATAACTTTCTTTTCTACTACTGAGAAATCATCACGCAATAGTGAAACATTTAATGTGTAATCTTCTGGCGAACTAGTTTCGATGTTGTACTGCGCTACGAACTTATCTGCGGTAAGCATAAAGGAAGGTAAATTAGAATCTTTGTATAATTTTCCATAAGTCAAAGTGTCATAGCTTGTAGGGGTATTAACAAATCTTTCTCCAACATTAATGATCGCCTCACCACGCATCCCAAACAATGAGCTAAAACTTATTCCCAGCAATACAAGTATCAACGCTAAGTGAAAAAATAGGTTTCCGGTCTCACGCGTAAAACCCTTCTCTGCCGAAATCGAACCATCTTTTTCTAAGATCCTAAATCGATGTGTCTTAAACCATGCGCGTGCCACATCTAATTCTGTGCCGTTAGCTGCCCATGTTGAATGGTGCTCCATTCGTGACAGGTTTTTTGGAGTCGCGGGTGGTAGAGCACGGGCAGCATGAAAATGCTCAATAGTCCGCGGTAATACGCATCCAATCAGCGATATAAATAAGAGAATATAAATTGCGCTAAACCACGGTGATCCGTAGACATCAAATAGCGAAAAACGATCCATCCACTTAGCTAAAGCAGGTGAATCCTTGAAGTACTGGCTTACCTGAATTGGATTTTGAGTCCGTTGCGGAATCAAGGATCCAGGAATTGCTGCGACGCCGAGCATTAAAAGCAAAATAAGTGCGGTGCGCATACTGGTTAGTTGGCGCCACGCATAACGCAAGACGCCAACGCTATCGAGTTCTGGAAGCTCTGTTTGTTGACTCATTAGATCACCGGAATGAAATCAGAAATTAGCGAACGCATTGAATTCATCAACTGACTCCACAAGCCAAGTACTTCTAGGATGCCGATAGTTATTAAAAAGATTCCACCAATCTTAGAAATAACATCACCGCGCCTATAAATTAAAGATCGAAGTTTTGCAGATTTATCCATTGATAATCCAGAGAGAATGAATGGAAGTCCTAAACCTAAGCAGTAACCGAATGACAAGACTGCCCCACGAACAGCGCTTGATTCTTGAAAGGCTAGTGTTTGTACGGCAGCTAAGGCAGGTCCGATGCAAGGTGTCCATCCGATTCCAAATAACACACCGAGCAATGGTGCGCCCAGTAATCCTCCGGTCGTGCGCATCTTTGGTCTGATTGTTGGTGAAAAAGGAAAACGTCCATAGAAAATAAAACCTAAGAAAATTGTAACTACGCCAAGGATTCGGGAAATTAGCTCTTCGTGTGCCGATAACGTATTACCAAGTCCCCCAAAAATTGCGCCAAATGATACAAAGACCGCACTAAATCCTAGAACGAATAAAAAGGATCCTAATAAAACCTTCCCGCGATTTACTGAAAATCCTGCTGCGAATGAAAGATAGCCCGGGACTAATGGCAAGACACATGGTGACAAAAAGGAAATTACTCCAGCAATGAATGCAAAAGGAAAAGCTGTAACGAGAATGCCCGAAAAGATCTGCTCTACAAAGAATTCTTTCATTCTGCGCTCACTCGTTCAATTAGTTGCGTTAATGAAGCAACAGTGACAACTCCTGAAATGCGTGCCGCAACTCTGCCTTTTTTATCCAGAATTACCGTTGTTGGGATGGCATTTGCTGGCAATGATCCCTTGAAGCCAATCAGGATTGAATCATCAATAATTGTCGGATATGGAAGCTTGAATCGTCGGGCAAAAGCTTCAGCATTTACAGGATTATCACGAGTCAAAATTCCGATAAAGGCAACGTTGGTATATTTATTTGCCAAGGAAGCAAGTGTTGGGGCTTCCGCGCGACATGGTGAACACCATGATGCCCATACATTTACAACTGCGACCTTGTCCTTTGAATACGTGTAACTATTTCCTGACAAAGTCATTCCAGTAATTGTCGGCGCAATTTTCCTGTCGGGGATTTTTATAAATGTCGTAGAGCCATCTCCAGAAACAAAACTCTCTTCGGTAGAAGATGTGCCGCCTCCGCTACACCCGGTAAGTGCGATTACCACAGCAATCAAGAGTGCAAATTTCTTCATTACTTTGTTTCAGGCAAGAGGTGACGTGCTGGCTCAGAATAAGTTAATCCCGAAATAAATCCTTCGTCATCAAAATGAACACTGGTTACTGATGCAAGCGTGCACTCACGTTTACGAGGATCATGCAAAAGGCGTCGATTTTCAATGGCGCTTCGCAAAATCCAAATTGGCAACTGATGAGAAATACAAATAGCGTCTTTACCATTTGCCGCATCACGCGCTGCAAATATGGCTGCGAGCATTCTATTTATCTGTTCGTCATATGGTTCGCCCCACGATGGTTTCCAGGGATTCCATAAATGTTTCCACGCAGCAGGATGGCGTAACACACCATCGCCGACCCCGAATGGTTTTCCTTCAAAAATGTTAGCCGCTTCGATTAACCGTTCATCTGTTGTAATAGAAATATTGTGTGCTGCAGCTATGGGTGCTGCAGTTTCTTGGGCACGTTGTAAAGGTGAGACATGAAGTGCACCTAGATCAAGAGTCTTTGACCATTCACCAATTGTGCGAGCCATCTCTTGTCCGCGATCAGACAATCTCCAACCAGGTTGGCGACCGTACAAAATCTTGTCAGGATTATGGACTTCTCCATGACGGACCACATGCACTGTTGAACTCATTGGTTAAGCATAAAGCGTCCCTAAACCCCGTCTATCGGTAAGGTAGTGACATGGCACTCATGAGCAAAAGAGCTGCCTTCTTTGATGTCGATAACACGCTTATTCGGGGCTCAACCATTTATTTCTTGGGCCGCGGCATGTATCAGCGTGGTTACTTCACCAAGAAGGACATCTCACGTTTTGTATTGGCCAACCTGAGATTTCGCTTAACAGGAAAAGAAAACAAAGAAGAGATTGCACGTTTTCAGACCGCAGCCACAGACTTCATTGGCGGACATGATGTAAAAGATATTCAAGCTATTGCTGAACAAATTTATGATGAGTTTGTATCTCCTGCAATGTGGCAAGGAACAATTGATATTGCCCAAACTCATATTGCTAATGGGGTCGAAGTATATTTGGTTACTGCTGCACCGGAAGATATGGCAACTTTAATTGCCAAAAGATTAGGTTTGACAGGTGCCCTTGGTAGCAAAGCAGAAATTAAAGATGGTCTTTACACCGGAAATATGAATGGTGCACTTTTGCACGGAAAAGAAAAAGCGATCGCTGTTCGAGAATTAGCAGAGCGAAAAGGCTTCGAACTAGAAGAATGTTTTGCTTACTCGGATAGCAATAACGATCTACCCCTACTGCAATGTGTTGGGCATCCATCGGCGATTAATCCAGATGCGTTGTTGGGTTTGCGCGCAATGGCCGAAGGTTGGCCGATCCATGACTTTCGTAAGGCTAGATTTATTGGCCGTGCGATTTCCCCAATTGTGGTTCGACTTGCCGCGCTTGGCACCTGGTTGACACCCCGCAGAGGTAAAAGGTGATTAACAAGAACATGACTTATGCCAGTAATGTAGGCAAGTTATGGAAATGCGCTCATTCTCTGACTACCTACGTAGTGTGGATGATGCTG
>CAIJHZ010000074.1 GCA_903820565.1 uncultured Actinomycetes bacterium | reverse complement strand
CGAGCAGTTACTTGCGCATAACCAATCATTCCAACACCCAAAAGCATTGATGCCTCTTTTGGTAGGCCAGTATCAATTGCAATCACAGCACTTGCTGCAGCTGCACAGTCATATGTCATACGGTTAAGACGTTCGCGAACTTGTGGTTCAACACTCATATCGCTCTCAAATAGTAAGCGAAATGCTTCGCCTTCCTTTTCAATGAATGCAAAGTAAGCATCTACAGTTGCATGGACTCGATCTTTATTATCTGGAGTCGAGGCAATTGCCTTTTGAATTTCAAATACCAAGGAATCGATGTGCAAATCCAGAACTGCCAGGTATAGCTCAAGTTTTGATGGGAAGTGTTGATACAAAACAGGCTTTGAAACATTTGCACGATCTGCAATTTCATCCATTGCAGCAGAGTGGTAGCCAGCAGCAGTAAATACTTCAAGTGCTGCGGAGAGCAACAATGCTCTGCGTTCATCCCGAGGCAAACGCGCCTTATTGGTTGTGTCTACGTTACTCATTGGAGTAATCGTACGGCAGAATTACCAATCATGAACCGCTCCTATGAAGGTATTCGCATCCTGTTGGTACATGCACATCCTGATGATGAAACCATCAACAATGGCGCAACAATGGCTCTTTATGCTGATCGTGGGGCTCAAGTCACCCTTGTGACCTGCACACGTGGTGAAGAGGGCGAAGTATTAGTGCCTGAACTCTCTCATTTGGCCAGCACTGAACAAGATTTGTTGGGATCGCATAGAGAGACAGAACTTGCGAGTGCCATGAAAGCTCTTGGAGTTTCAGATTATCGATTTCTTGGAGATCCCACTACTAAATTTCGAGATAGCGGAATGATGGGAACAGAACCAAATAATCGTCCTGATGTTTTTTGGCAAGCAGATCTGGATGTGGCCGCAAAAATCCTTGTCGATGTTATTGAAGAAGTTAAACCACACATCTTGATTACCTATGATGAAATCGGCGGGTATGGACATCCTGATCACATCCAGGCACATCGAGTAGCAATGCGCGCCTCTGAATTGTCAACATGGCAGATTCGAAAGATTTATTGGAACACAATCCCTAAATCTGTAATTGCTCAGGGTATAGAAAAAATGAAGGAAATTGGCTCTGATTTCTTTGGAGCAGAAAGCGTAGATGACATTCCATTTGCAAAAGATGATGAGTTTGTTACTACCTTGATTGATGGAGCCGCTTATGTCGAATTAAAAATGGCAGCGATGAAAGCTCATGAAACTCAAATTGCTCTCGATGGTCCATTCTTTGCGCTCTCAAATAATCTCGGAATGCAGATTTGGGGAGACGAGTACTACACCCTTGTGAAAGGTGTAAAGAGCGGGCCCTTTGATGCAAGTGGGCGTGAAATAGATTTAACTTCAGGTGTAATTCTGTAATGCGCTATTTATACTCACTTATATTGGGTTTGGGACTTGGTGCAGGTTCCGTATTTATTCATAACATTTATCCACCGGTTGGAATAGTGCTTACAATTATCGCTAGTTGTTTAGGCATTTGGGCAACAGGGCGCTTGTGGGGCAAACGAATCTATAGAGTTATTGCTGCAGTAGGCTGGGGCTTTGTTGTACTACGAGCGGTATATCCAGGCGTCAACCAAGAGTTTCTGATTCTGGGAAATACATCTGGATTTTCACTCGTTAATATTGGATTTATCGCCCTTGTAATTTCGATTCTGACTCCACTTTAAGACCAGGTTTGTCCCTCGGTAGTGTCTTTTATCTGCAATCCAAGATTTTCTAGCTGGCTTCGCAGTGCATCACTGTCTGTCCAACGCTTTTCGCTTCGAGCGTTTGCGCGCTCATTAAGAAGAAATTGCATCTGTTCAGTTAATTCGCGAGCAGCAATGGTGCGATCTAGATCTAAACCAAGCACTTGATCCGCATACAAAAAGAGAGCACGCTTATTTGCCAGATTACTCTTTTCGATTTCTCGTAAACGAATAATTACCTTTGGGGTATCTAAATCATTATCGAATGCTGATTGCATCTCGGAATCAAGTGTGATTTCAGAGGATTGGCCCCAAGTCGCTAATTTATTTCTCCAACGCTTAAGCGTTTCATCTGCCGCGTTGAGAGAGTTCCACGTCAGGTCCATCTGAGATCTATAGCGATTTTCTAGGAAGCATAATCGCAAAGCTAAAGGATCTATTCCGCGGGCGATAATGTCACTAACGAGAACAACGTTACCGCTACTTTTTGACATCTTTCTGCCTTCAAAAAGCAAATGTTCGCCATGAACCCATAAATCCACAGCTTCGCGTTCAATAACCGCATTGGATTGCGCACGTTCATTTTCATGATGTGGAAAACGGAGATCTATTCCTCCAATATGCACATCAACATGCTGATTTAGAATCTTCATTGACATTGCAGAACACTCAATGTGCCATCCGGGAAAACCTGGACCCCATGGTGAATCCCAAATCATTTCGCTGCGGTCCCCAGCTGCTTTCCAGAGCGCCCAGTCAGCATGGAATTTTTTTATACCGTCATTGTGGTATTCATATCTGTGACCAGGTTTGAGTGAATCTAGTTTGTTTCCACTGATTTCGCCGTAGCCCTCAAATTTCTTTGCGTCAAAGTACACAGACTTGTCATCACCAACATAGGCGAATCCTTTTGCTAT
>CAIJHZ010000073.1 GCA_903820565.1 uncultured Actinomycetes bacterium | reverse complement strand
GGCCCCACAGCAATGAAGTTTAAAATCGTTTTAGCAATAACTCTTATCGCCGCATGTGTAACGCCCTCTGCGCAAGCAGCAGACAAGGGTTACCGTTATTGGGGATATTTCCAAGCAGCTCCAAACAAAACAATCTGGACTGCAGCAATGACAGGACCAACAGTTGATATCGCCGATGGTGCTGTTGAAGGTTGGTCTTTTGTCTTTAGCTCGGATGACATTCCTTCTGTCGAACCACGAGTCACGCCAGATTTCAAAAACATTTGCAAGGGCGTAAAGTTCGAAAAAGATACAAAGCGCATTGCAGTCGTAATTGATTTTGGATCCTCTTCTTATTCACCAAAGGGTGAAAAAGTTAAGAAGACAATTACAAGCTGTGTTCGAACTGCAAAAGAGTCTCAAGGCATCGATGTTCTGGGACAAGTAACTAAAATCCGTGCTGCGGGATCAGGTTTGATCTGTGGTCTAGCTGGCTATCCAGCAAAAGAGTGTGGTGTGGAAATTCCAACCCCTAAAGCGCTGCTCAAAAAATAGTTCATGAAAAAGCTGTCTCTGCACCCACTAACGTGGTGGATCTGGGCTATTGGTTTGGCCATTGCGGTCATTCGATGTGATAGCACCATTTTCACTATCAGTTGTGTGGGTGCAGTTGCAGTTGTGGTTTTTGTCAATCGTGAGAACGCTCCCTGGGGGAAGAGTTTCAATTGGACCCTGAAATTAACGGCCTGGATATTGCTCGTCAGGACAATTATTGGCGTCTTAATTGGGGTACCAATTCCCGGCACAAAACTTTTTACAGTCCCAATTCTGCCATTACCAAACTGGATGCCTGGAATTCGTATCGGTGGAACAGTCACCATGGAACGTCTGTCATCTGCCATAACTGAAGGTGTTTTAATCTGCGCAATCATTGTAATTTTTGGTGCAGCGGCATCACTAACAAGTCCGCATCGATTATTGCGAGTTCTCCCCGTCTACATCTATGAATTTGGTATTTCAATTGTTATTGCCACTTCAGTACTGCCACAGCTAGTTAGTTCAGTTTCTCGTATACGCCAGGCACAAAAACTGCGGGGGCAATCGTTGCGTGGTTTTGCCTCATGGCGAAAAGTTGCTATCCCTTTGCTTGAAGAGTCACTTGCTCGCTCCTTAGATCTAGCAGCAGCCATGGATAGCCGTGGTTACGGCGTCAGCAAAAAACGATCAAGATATCGCCCTATCAAATGGCGGACTGCAGATTCTGCAGTCGTATGCACTGCACTGATTGTGCTTGGTTTGTCATGATTAAATTTTCAAATGTCTCGCTGATTTATCCAAACTCTACAAGGACTGTTCTAGAAAACTTGAATCTTGAAATCTCTGAAGGAGAAATGGTCCTGGTTATTGGACCAACGGGATCTGGTAAGTCTTCATTACTGCGACTAATTAATGGCTTGGTCCCTCATCACACTGGCGGAATCTTGGCCGGCGATGTCAGCGTTGATGGGAATTCAACACAACTTGTTAAGCCAGGCGGTATGGCACATCTAATTGGAATCGTTGGTCAAAACCCGGCTAATGGGTTTGTCGCAGATACCGTGGAAGAAGAATTGGCCTTTGGTATGGAAACGTTAAATCTGCCAAATGATGTTATGCGCAAACGAGTTGAAGAGGTACTCGACCTACTCAGTCTTGCGCCATTGCGAAATAGATCAATTGCAACACTTAGCGGGGGAGAACAACAACGAGTAGCAATTGGGTCGGCATTGGTCGCACATCCTAAGGTTTTGGTACTAGATGAACCTACAAGTGCTTTGGATCCAATAGCTGCCGAAGAAGTACTTTCGATATTACATCGTTTGGTGCATGACTTAAGTCTTACCGTTGTGATTGCTGAACATAAATTAGAACGCGTAATTCAATTTGCCGATCGAATTGTTCATATCAATGGCGAAGGCGTTACCAGTGTCGGCACGCCAGAACAAATTCTTATGAATTCACCCATCGCTCCCCCGATCGTTCACCTAGCCCGGGCCTTAGGTTTAAAGGAAATAGGTGTTTCGGTTCGCGAGATGCGTCGTATGACTTCCGGTATCCGCGAGAAGGAATACGATCTAGCAGAATCGATTCCATCGCCGACTGACAATTTGATTATTGAAGTTAAAGACCTTTCAGTCACGTACGACGGAAAGCACGCCTTAAAATCAGTTAGCTCAGGGATCTACGGCAATGAAATCATCGCGATTATGGGACGCAACGGCGCCGGAAAGAGTTCTCTTCTTAAATCATTAGCGGGCATTTCACAGGTAAGCAGTGGCTCAGTGACTGTCTCTGGCTTAAATCCACAACACCTCAAGGGCAAAGAACGTAGAACAACTATTGGATTTATTCCACAAGAACCCAGTGACCTTCTGTACGGTCAAAGCGTAAAGATCGAATGCGACCAGGCCGATAAGGACAATCAGATTCCAAGTGGAACTACCGAACAGATACTTCAGCAACTTGTTCCGGGAATATCTGCGAACACTCATCCCCGTGATTTGTCTGAAGGTCAAAGGCTGGGCCTTGCCTTAAGCATTGTTTTATCATCAAATCCTGCTGTATTAATTCTGGATGAACCAACACGTGGGCTTGATTATCAAGCAAAGAAGGAGCTGACAAGAACACTCATTGAATTTGCACGAGCTACTGGCAAGTGTGTTGTTCTGGCAACTCATGATGTTGAGCTAGTGGCTGAATTGGCGACCAGGGTTATGTTTCTTGCTGACGGTGACATTGTTGCTGATGGCTCGACCCTCGAAGTACTCCTGTCATCTCCGGCCTTTGCGCCACAAGTTTCAAAAGTTATGTCACCGCTGCCCTGGCTAAAAGTGTCAGATGTTATTGCAGCAATTGAGGCCCATCAATAATGCTGACCAATGGAGTTATAAAATTTACAGTTAAGAACTCATTAGTTCTGTCGATAGCCTCTTTATTCAGTATCGCTGGTTTTGTATGGCCGTTTTTCTACGCGGGAAAAGATTTACCCCGAACGCAGATGTTCTTTTGGATCGCAATTGTTGCTGCATTTTTTCTGGTCATAATTGAAATCTCTTCTGTACGATTAGATGCTAAATCTGTTGCACTGTTGGGAGTGCTAGCGGCTCTTATTTCTGCGCTAAGACCGTTAGGGGCAGGCGCGGTCGGAATCGAACCTATGTGGTTTGTTTTGATCTTAAGCGCACGTGTATTCGGAGCATCATTCGGATTTCTCTTAGGAATAATTTCTATGTTTACATCAGCACTACTAACCGGTGGAGTTGGGCCGTGGCTTGGATATCAAATGTTCGCTGCTGCTTGGATCGGAATGGCTGCAGGCTTGTTACCAAAGAAGGTGTCAGGTAAGTCGGAAATTGCCATGCTTTTATCTTTTGGAGTATTGGCTGCTGCAACTTTTGGAGCCCTAATGGATTTGCAGTTTTGGCCGTGGGCCTTAGGAAGCAATACCCAACTTTCATTTATAGCTGGCGGTCCACTATCTGAAAACGTGAGTCGTTTTATAACATTTCATTTTGCAAGCGCGATGGCCTGGGACATCCCGCGAGCAATTTTCACGTGTGTATTAATTGCCTTTACTGGTCCATCGGTTTTATCCGCGTTGCGCCGCACCCATACCCGTGCAGCTTTTTCAACTCCTGTTGTTTTTAGCGAACGTGTGAAGTAACAAAAGGAAGTTTGACTACTTCACACTGAGATTCACGGCCACGCACATCAATAATCAACTGGTCCCCTACTGCAACCTCTTTTGCTACTAACGCCAAAGCTATTCCGTACTTTAACGTTGGGGAAAATGTTCCACTAGTTACTTCACCGATTACTTGACCTGCAGAATTCTTAATCCCCATACCTGCTCGTGGGATTCCACGATCAAGTGACTTGATCGCAACGCTCTTGCGCTCTGCTGATCCATTCTTTTGTGATAACAAAACATCAGAACCGATGAATGATTCTTTTTTCCAGCCAACCGCCC
The DNA here is from genome assembly GCA_903820565.1 of uncultured Actinomycetes bacterium. Taxonomy (GTDB): domain Bacteria; phylum Actinomycetota; class Actinomycetes; order Nanopelagicales; family Nanopelagicaceae; genus Planktophila. The sequence goes on along the minus strand of CAIJHZ010000073.1, from coordinate 4,127 downwards.
ACGATGCACTCGCTTCAACTGGCGAAATCGTCAGTGATAGCTCGTGTCCATGCAAGGGATAACCCATCTCGGTGCGCAATGTGTCACGAGCACCAAGTCCGCAAATCAATCCATCAAATGGCGTGATGGCTGCGACTAGTGCATCCCATACCGCAACCGCGTCCTTACTCTTTGGCAACAACTCATAGCCAAGTTCGCCTGTATATCCCGTACGACATAAAATCACAACTGCACCAGCAATATTGACATGTGCAAAAGCCATGTAATCGATATCAGTGTTAATTCCAAGTGCATCTAAAACCTTTGGAGCCAACGGTCCCTGCACCGCCAAGACTGCGTAATCGTTATGCAGATTTGTCACTGTTATTCCCGCTGGTGCTTGCTTTTGCAACACAGCCACAACATCTGTTGTGTTTGATGCGTTTGGAACAAGAAAGAAATCTGTCTCACTATTTCGATAGGCAATCAGGTCGTCAACAACCCCGCCCTGTGGGGTGCACAGCAATGTGTACTGAGCGGACTCATCTGCAATCTTTGTCAGATCATTTGTTAAGCATTGATTTAAGAAAGCAAGAGCGCCAACTCCTGTGACTGATGCTTTGCCCAAATGGGAAACGTCGAAGATGCCCACACGCTCACGTACCGCAGCGTGCTCAGCTAGTACCCCTGCGCCCGGATACTCGATGGGCATCATCCAGCCACCAAAATCAGCCATCTTGGCCTTGAGGTCGAGATGCTTTTGATTGAGAGGCGAAATCTTCATTGCACAAACCTACCAATACATCTATTACCCTTCTCCTTATGAGCACACTAAAGATTTCTGATGGCGTCGTAAAAGATGAGGTTCTAGTTTTAGGACTGTCCTCAACCAATTCAAAGGGTGGGATTGCAATCGAGGCTGGTGATCTGGCTATCGATACCAAGACGATTCTTTCGCAACTGGTTGATATGGGCGCAACTGGAAAAGCTGACGAAGTCACAAAACTTCCGGGCTCTCATGTTCGCCTCATGGTTTTTACGGGACTCGGAAAGAAAGCGACCAATTATTCTCACGAAACATTGCGCAGAGCTGCGGGCAGTGCATCGCGTGCCTTGGCTGGAAACTCAGCAGCAACATTTTCATTGCCTGCAAAGAGTTTGGCTGAAGTTGCAGCTGTGGCAGAAGGCGCAGCCCTTGGTGCCTACTCATTTACAGAGTTTCGCGGTTCAACAAAGGACGATCACAAAGCTCCATTGAAAACGATCACACTGTATTCAATGTTGGCAGCAAACAAAGATGCAAAGGCATCGATTGTGCGTGCTGCGGTAATTGCTAAATACACCTATCTAGTCCGCGATTTAATAAATACTCCCCCAAGCCATTTAACTCCTGACTCATTTACGAAAAAGTTAGCAGCGGTAGTCAAGGCTGCGGGCGGTGCAAAATCTGGTTTGAAGATTCAGGTATGGGATGAAAAGCAGCTTAAAGCGCAAGGCTTTGGTGGAATTGTTGGTGTGGGTCAGGGCTCTGCTAATCCCCCACGTTTGTTGCACATTTCTTACACACCAAAGGGTAAAGCTGCAAAGCGCTATGCATTTGTTGGCAAGGGAATTACTTTTGATACTGGTGGTCTAGCGCTAAAACCTGCCGCAGGTATGGAAGCAATGAAATCTGACATGAGCGGTGCAGCAGCGGTTAGTGCTGCTGTAGTTGCAATCGCTGAATTAAAACTAAATGTTGCAATCGAATCATGGGCACCACTAGCTGAAAATATGCCAAGTGATACAGCAACTCGTCCATCCGACATCATCACAATCTTTGGTGGAAAAACAGTTGAAGTGCTTAATCCCGATGCAGAAGGTCGACTTGTTTTGGCTGATGGCTTAATGAAGGCCCAAAGTTCAAAGAATAAATTGGATGGAATTATCGATGTTGCTACCTTGACGGGTGCGCAAGTTGTTGCACTTGGAACACGCACCAGTGCAGTTATGACAAACAACCAAAAGTTCAGCGATGATTTCTTACAGGTTGCAGCACAGTGCGGCGAACAATTCTGGCCTATGCCATTGCCAGAAGAACTCCGGGCATCTTTGGATTCACCCGTTGCGGATCTTGCAAATATTGGAGACCGCATGGGTGGCATGTTGGTTGCGGGTCTATTCTTAAAAGATTTCGTAAATCCAGAACTTCCATGGCTCCACCTTGATATTGCAGGTCCTGCCTATAACGAGGCAAAGCCTCATGGCTACACCCCAGTTGGCGGAACAGGGATAGCCCTCCGATCCCTTGTGACATTGGCCGAACAAGCGTAAATCTGCCCCTTGGCATTGTGAGGTTTGACCCTCTTTGAGGCAGGATAGGCACATAGCCCGCATGGGCACTTGAGAGGAGCTGTTCATTGTCTCAATTTGATCTCGTCATCCTTGGTGGTGGCAGCGGGGGTTATGCCGCAGCATTACGCGGCTCGCAATTAGGTCTATCAGTAGCCCTGATCGAAGCAGACAAAGTCGGCGGCACATGTTTGCACCGTGGATGTATTCCTACGAAGGCGCTTCTTCACTCAGCTGAAATCGCAGATGGCGCACGCGATGGTTCACACTTCGGCGTTAAATCAACATTTGAAGGCATCGATATGGCCGGTGTTAATTCTTACAAGGATGGCGTCATCAACAAATTGTATAAAGGTTTGTCAGGTTTAGTGAAGTCCCGTGGTGTTACCTTTATCGAAGGTCACGGAAAATTGGTTTCAAAAGACACAGTTGAAGTAAATGGAACCCGCTACACAGGTAAGAATGTAATTCTTGCAACGGGGTCATATGCGAAGACTTTGCCTGGACTTGAAATTGATGGCGAAAAAATTATCACCTCAGATCACGGAACAAAGTTGGATTATGTTCCAAAGAGTGTCATTGTTTTAGGTGGCGGTGTTATTGGCTGCGAATTTGCATCTGTATGGAAATCATTTGGTTCTGAAGTAACAATCATCGAAGGTCTGCCTCATTTGATCGCGCTAGAAGATGAGTCATCCAGCAAGCAGCTAGAGCGCGCCTTCCGTAAGCGTGGAATTAACTTCGAATTAGGCGTTCGTTTCCAATCTGCCGTCAAAACTAAGGATGGCGTCACTGTCACTCTAGAAGATGGCAAAACATTTAGCGCTGAAATTCTGATGGTCTCTGTTGGTCGAGGTCCAGTGTCAGCAAATATTGGTTATGAAGAACAAGGCATTGCTATGGATCGCGGATATGTCTTAGTCGACGACAAGTGTCGTACCAACGTTCCAGGTATCTGGGCAGTCGGTGACTTAATCCCCACATTGCAGCTGGCACATGTTGGTTTTGCCGAAGGCATTCTGGTGGCAGAAGAGATTGCTGGGTTAAATCCACGGGCAATTAATTACGACGGCATTCCCCGCGTAACATATTCGGATCCCGAAGTTGCATCTGTTGGATTAACAACTGCAGAGGCTAAAAAGCGTGGACATGATGTTGTAGAACTCTCATATGACCTTGCTGGTAACGGTAAAGCACAAATTTTAAACACAGCGGGATCTATCAAACTTATTGCTCAAAAAGATGGACCAATTCTTGGAATACACATGGTTGGTGCACGAGTTGGCGAATTATTAGCTGAAGCAGAATTAATATATAACTGGGAGGCACGTGCAAGTGATGTGGCTCCTTTGATCCATGCACACCCAACACTGTCAGAGGCAATGGGCGAAGCTCATATGGCTCTTGCAGGCAAACCGCTTCACGCACACGGATAACCAAGGAGAAAACAGATGACATTTTCAGTAACGATGCCAGCACTTGGCGAAAGCGTTAGCGAAGGCACAGTCACTCGTTGGTTAAAAGCCGAAGGTGATCACGTAAACGTTGATGAACCGCTCCTAGAAGTTTCGACCGACAAAGTTGATACAGAGATCCCTTCACCAGTTGCTGGAACTCTGCAAAAGATTGTTGTGCAAATAGATCAAACTGTTCCAGTTGGAGCAGAGTTGGCAATCATCGCTGACGGTGCTGCTGCACCAGCTCCCGTTGCTACTGCACCAGTTGCAGCACCAGTCGTTCCAACTCCTGCACCCGCACCAGTTGCTGCTGCACCAGTCGTTCCAACCCCTGCACCAGTTGCTGCAGCACCATCTGGT
>CAIJHZ010000072.1 GCA_903820565.1 uncultured Actinomycetes bacterium | reverse complement strand
CTCTGTGAAAATAAAGCGCTTCATCTTTGGGTTCCATCGACGAGTCTGGTGTCCGAAGTGGACTCCGCTGTCGAGGAGCTCTCGCATTGTTACAACTGCCATGACGGCATACTCCTTCTTAGGTTTCCTCTGCGCATGCAGATGTAAAACCCGCTCGGTTTATGGCCAAACAATTTGTTGGGCCCGTCGCACTCGAAATCACCGACCACAATTTCTTGCGGACCGAGGTGGTTATGCCGACGGAAGTCAGTGAGTGCTGAGATGTCACCTTTCTTTCGAAGGGTGCGTGGCAAATCCTACCTGAGCGTGAGCGTGGAAATTACCGCCCAATTAGGCGCAAGGCTCCCCAGGCGGTGATGCGAAGGACCGCTTCTAGGGCGATAGCAAAGGACATCTTGCTCTTTCCGTGTTCTCTTTCAATGAAGGTAATTGGTACTTCGGCAATTGACCCCCCGCGAGCAATTGCTCTACGGGTCATTTCAATTTGAAAGCAGTACCCCTCGCTGCGGATGGTTGAAATCTCCATCTTTTTCAAGAGTTCAGTTGTGTAGATTCGAAACCCTGATGTCGTGTCTTTAATACCCAAAGACAAAAGTAGGTTTGCATATCTATTGGCAGACTTAGATAAGTACTCCCTGAATTTGCTCCAATTTTCGATTGCACCATCTGCCACCCACCGTGAGCCAATCAACAGATCACTAGAACCAATCCACTCCATCATGGTTTCTAAATCCTTGATTTGATGGGATCCATCTGCATCCATTTCAATGATGTAGGTGTATCCACGTTCGATTCCAAGTGAGAATCCTGTGCGATAGGCACTGCCTAATCCTTGTTTACTTGCGCGCTCGATGACCTCAATGCTTCGGGCACGCACAATGTCTGCAGTGGCATCTGGTGAACCATCATCAATGACGAGAATATCAACATCAAGGTTTTTTAAGCCATCAAGAATCTTAGGAATGCTTTCCGCTTCGTTATAGGTTGGAATTACTACTAAAGAAGCTCTCATGCGCGTGGATGTGCTTGCTTGAATACCTTTTGCAGGCGTTCAGTAGAAACATGTGTATAGATCTGTGTTGTAGCAAGGGAAGCGTGCCCCAGAATTTCTTGCACCGTGCGCAAATCCGCACCACCTTCAAGCAAATGTGTTGCAGCTGAATGTCGCAAAGCGTGTGGCCCCATTCGCTCGATACCTTCAATTGCCTTTAGTGCGTTATATACAACGGTGCGAACTGTACGTTGGTCAATACGTTTTCCGCGAGCCCCAAGAAAAACGGCGTTGCCAGAAAGAGAGTTCTTGAGGCTATCTCTGCCATTCTTCAACCAAGCCTCAAGAGCGCGCATTGAAGGGTTTCCGAGTGGAATTGTGCGCTCCTTATTTCCTTTACCAAGCACCCGAATTGTTTGACGGTCATAATCAATATCTGTCAGATCTAATCCGCACAGTTCGGCAACGCGCGCACCGGATGCATACAACATTTCAACCATTGCCACATCGCGAATAGCGATTGGTGTTTCTTCCTCGGCAGCACGGGTTGCCATGGAATCCATCGCTGTTTTCGCATCATCAATACCTAAAACTTCCGGCAATGTGCGATGGCCTTTAGGTGTAGCCAAGGTTGCCGCCACATCTTTTTCTAAATACTTGTTCTTAAGTGCCCACTTCGTAAACAAGCGCACAGAAACAGCCCGACGAGACAAAGTCGTTCGCGCTCCCCCTTTAACTTGCTGATTAGCAAGCCAAGATCGCAAATGAACAAGTTCTAGCTGTGAAATATCGGTAACACCTATCTGTTCAAGGTGGGCGATCAGGCTTTCCAGATCGCCAAGATAGGCACGAACAGTGTGGACCGAAAGGTTTCGTTCAACTTCTAAATGGCGAGTGAAGGCTTCTACTAGCTTTTCGAAGTCATCGCTCACGGTTGGAGTTTACTCGGGCTTACGTCCTTGACGCATTAAGCCAAAGGTCACGGCATCTTCAAGAGCCATGGCAGATGCCGCAATAACATTCTCATGCACGCCAACCGTGTTCCACTCGCCCTTGCCATCACTGGTTTCGACTAGAACGCGAGTTATTGCACCAGTTCCTAGGCGACCTTCAAGAATGCGAACCTTGTAATCAGTTAGCTCTAGTGAGGATAGCTCTGGATACAACTTTAGTAATCCTGATCGCAGAGCATTATCAAATGCGTTAACAGGGCCATTACCTTCACCATTGCAAGTAATCTCTTGACCACTAGCGGTAACTGTTACTTCAGCCTTAGTGGTAATTGATTGATCGGCAGCACGTTCTACAGATGTCACCCAATGATTTATGGTGAAAAATGATGGACGCTTTCCAGAAATCTCTTCATGAACAAGCAATTCGAATGATGCGTCGGCGGCTTCAAAGGTAAATCCGCGTGCTTCCATTTCCTTCACGCGATCAACAATGCGACCGATTAGTTCCTTGTCTCCACCAAGATCTACGCCAAGCTCTTGTGACTTTAATTCAATTGATGCGCGACCTGCCATGTCAGAGACCAACATGCGCATGTCATTGCCAACAGATGATGGATCCTCATGTTGGTACAAGGATGGATCTACCTTGATAGCACTTGCATGCAAACCAGCCTTGTGTGCAAACGCTGATACGCCTACGTATGGTTGACGAGAACTTGGTGCGACATTTGTAATTTCGGCAACTGCATGTGAGATTCTAAAAGCTTCTTGCAGAGCGTTTGCCGGCAAAACTAGTTGCTGCTTCTTTAGTTCGAGGTTGGCAATAATCGTGACTAAGTCAGCATTTCCGGTGCGCTCACCATAGCCATTTAATGTTCCCTGAACATGGGTTGCACCAGCAGCAACTGCTGCCATGGAGTTTGCAACAGCACATCCGGTGTCGTTGTGACAGTGAATGCCAAGTCGCGCGTTACTTGCAGTTAAAACATCATGAACAATCTGTGAAAGCTCATCAGGCAGCATTCCACCATTGGTATCGCACAGGGCAATTACATCTGCGCCAGCTTCAGCCGCTACTCGGACTACTTCAAGTGCGTAGGCGCGATTACTGCGATAGCCATCAAAGAAGTGCTCTGCATCTAGAAATACACGTTGGCCTTCTTCGCACAGGTGTGTCACTGAATCACGAATCATCACAAGGTTTTCATCCAAAGTTGTCTTCAGGGCCAAATCAACATGGCGGTCAAATGCTTTTGCAACCAGAGTTACAGCAGGTGCTCCGCTATCACGCAAGGCACCAAGCAGAACATCATCGGCTGCATTTGAGTTAGGGCGACGAGTTGCACCAAAGGCAACAAAGGTTGCGTTCTTTAACTTCAATTCCTTCTTGGCAAGTGCGAAAAACTCAGTGTCTTTTGGATTTGCTCCGGGCCAACCACCTTCAATAAAGCCAACACCTAGATCATCTAGATGGCGGGCGATATTGAGTTTGTCATGAACAGAAAGATTGAGACCCTCTTGCTGCGCGCCATCGCGCAGGGTGGTGTCATAGATATGGAAAGAATCGTTAACTGGCATTACTTAACCGCACTCATCCAGTTGTGTTTATCCGCAATTGTTCCGTGTTGAATTCCAAGTAGATGGTTGCGAATCTGCATTGTGATCGTTCCTGGTTGTCCATCACCGGTTACCCAGGTACCCATGGCGCTTTTCGCTTGCCCCACAGGGGAAACAACAGCTGCGGTACCACATGCAAAAATTTCTGTAATTTCACCTGAAGTAACGCCATCTCGCCAATCATCGACAGACAACATAACTTCATCAACTGTGTAACCAAGATCTACGGCAACTGACAAAATCGAATCACGAGTAATCCCTGGTAACAATGTTCCAGTTAGTTTTGGTGTGATTACTGTGGCATCGGCACCTGTGCCCTTTACGAAGTAAAGGTTCATGCCGCCCATTTCTTCAACCCATTTACGTTCTTTCGCATCAATCCAGACAACTTGGTCGCAACCTTCTTTTGCGGCAGCTTTTTGGGCGATCAAAGATGCTGCATAGTTGCCGCCGCACTTGGCCTCGCCCGTTCCGCCCTGTGCTGCTCGAACGTACTCTGTAGAAATCCATACAGAAACAGCCTTTGAAGGGTCAAAGTAAGCACCGGCTGGTGTTGCAATAAGAATGTATGTCGCCTTATTTGTTGGGCGAACACCCAAGCCAACTTCAGTTGCGATCATAAATGGGCGGATATACAGCGACTCGCCTACCTTGCTAGGAACCCATCCGGCATCTTGCGTAACAAGTGCTTCAACTGTTTCCATGAATAAATCAACAGGCATTTCAGGAAGTGCTAAACGCTTGGCTGAGTTAGCAAAACGCTTTGCATTTGCTGTTGGGCGAAACAATGCAATTGAGCCATCGGGTTGGCGATATGCCTTCATGCCTTCGAAAATTTCTTGCCCGTAATGGAAAACCGCTGTTGCAGGATCTAATGAAATAGGTCCGTAGGGCATTAAGTGTGGTTCACCCCAGCCATCTTTTTCACTCCATTCGCACATCACCATGTGATCGGTGTAGTACTTACCAAAACCACCTTCAGCAACTAACGCATCACGCGTTGCAGCATCCTTGGCATTTGGATTAAGAGTGATCTTCATGATTACAGAGCGCTTGCTAGCGCATCTCCAATTTCAGTTGTGCTGCGCTTTTTATCACCGCGAGTTAACAAGTCTGCTGCAACTACTCTTTCGACATCACGCGCAGCATCTGCAAAGCCAAGATGATCAAGCATCATCGCAACTGACATAACAGTTGCAGTTGGATCAGCTAGATTCTTTCCAGCAATATCTGGTGCTGAGCCATGAATGGGCTCAAACATTGAAGGGAACTTGCCGGTTGGATTGATATTTCCAGAGGCAGCAAGTCCGATACCACCACAGATGGCAGCAGCGATATCAGTCAGGATGTCTCCGAAAAGGTTATCGGTGACGACAACATCAAAGCGCTCTGGATTTGTAACAAAGAACATTGATGCTGCATCAACGTGTAAATAATCTGTTGTGACTGCCGGGTATTCCTTAGCAACTTCATTAAATGTGCGGGTCCACAAACCACCAGCACGAGTGAGCACATTGTTTTTGTGAACAAGAGTTAACTTCTTGCGATCCCGCTTAGAAGCACGCTCAAATGCATCACGGATGACTCGCTCTGCCCCGCGTCGAGTATTCAAACTCTCTTCGGTTGCAATCTCAGCATCAGTTCCTTCAGCCAAAACTCCACCTGCCCCAACATATGGGCCTTCTGTGCCCTCGCGAACAACAACAAAATCAATAGGAGCTTTTGTAGCTAATGGGCCTGTCACGCCTGGCATCAATCGTGCTGGACGCAGATTAATGTAGTGATCAAAGGCAAAGCGAAGCTTGAGCAATAGTCCGCGCTCTAGAACACCACTTGGAACAGAGGGATCGCCAACTGCGCCAAGCAAAATTACATCTGCTTGCGCAAGCTCTGCCAAAGTTGCTTCAGGCAAAACTTCACCTGTGCGATGCCAGAATGCTGCGCCAAGATCATACGAAGTCTTTTTAAATTCGACACCATACTTTTTGGCAACAACATCTAGAACCTTGAGGCCTTCGCCTACAACCTCAGGGCCGATGCCATCGCCAGCAATAACTGCCAAATTAATTGTTTTCATTACCCCACCAAAGTTACGGAGCGAACAAGATTTGCTCCTGTTTCCTTTTTAACAGATTCAGTAATGTCATCGCTTATAAGTGAGTCAACTGTGATTGCCATCAATGCATCTCCGCCGGCAGTGCTGCGTGCAACCTGCATGCCTGCAATGTTGATGCCAGCTTTTCCAAGTGCATTACCAACAGCGCCAACAACACCTGGCTTATCTGAGTAACGAAGGAACAAGAGATTTTCAGTTGGTGGAAGATCAAGATCAAATCCATCAATTGCAATGATCTTTTCAACCTTGCGAATACCCATCAAGGTTCCATCAACGGTAACAATCTTGCCATCGGCAAGTGCTGCGCGAAGTGAAATCATGCTGCGGTATTCAGGGCTTTCAGGATCTGTTGTAACAGCAGATGTCACGCCGCGCTCTGCAGCAAGTGCAGGAGCATTGACATATGTGACATCTGATAATCCGCAAGCAAGTAGTGCGCCTTTAAGAGCACTTGTTGCAAGGATTGAAGAATCATGGCCAGAAATATCGCCTCTGACGGTTAAGTCCATGCTTACTGGGGGCTTCACCTGCGATTGCGGTTGCAATCTGAGCCATCTTTTCAACTAACGGCAAACTTGGACGAATCTCTTCGTGAATAGCACCGCCCTTAACGTTAACCGCATCAGGGACGAGCTCTCCAGCCAATGCCTTGCGCACTGAAACCGCAACAGCGATACCTGCACGCTCTTGTGCTTCATCAGTTGATGCACCCAAGTGAGGTGTTGCAACGACTTGATCCAAAGTAAATAGTGGTGAATCCGTGCATGGTTCAGTTGAGAACACATCAAGACCGGCTCCTGCTACCCGACCTTCGGTGATTGCATCAAAGAGTGCGGCCTCATCAAGAACGCCACCACGAGCAGCGTTAATGATTCGAACAGTTGGCTTAACCTTTTTCAATGCCTCAACACCAATCAGGTTTGCAGTTTCCTTTGTCTTTGGAAGGTGAATAGTGATGAAATCTGAAATCTTTAGTAATTCATCAAGTTCAACGAGGCGTACACCAAGTTGTGCAGCGCGGGCTGGTTGTAGATATGGATCGTAGGCAACTACATCCATTCCAAATGCTTGCATGCGATGGGCAACTAATTGCCCAATGCGACCAAAGCCAACAATTCCGAGAGTCTTCTCAAAAATTTCTGCGCCTGTGTACTTTGAACGCGCCCACTTTCCATTACGCAACGCTGCGTGTGCTGGAGAAATAAAACGTGCAGATGCCATCAGCAATGAGATTGCAAGTTCGGCAGCTGAAACGATGTTTGATGTCGGTGCGTTTACAACCATGACACCGGCTGCAGTTGCCGCAGGAATATCAACGTTATCCAGACCAACACCGGCGCGAGCAATCACTTTTAGTCCTTTTGCCGCGGCAATCGCTTCTGCATCCATCTTGGTTGCAGAACGGATCAATACCGCATCCACTCCTTTAGCTAGTGCTGCCAGAAGTTCTGCGCGGTTTGCACCATCACAGTTAACAACTTCAAAATCAGGACCTAGCGCTTCAAGAGTTGCTGGACTTAGTTCTTCAGCGATTAAAACAATAGGTTTAGCCACGCGCTGCGCTTCCTTCTTTGTAATCGTCGCCCTTTGACTGCTTCATCCAAGAGAACATTTTGCGAAGTTCACGGCCAACGCTCTCAATTGGGTGTGACTCACCCTTTGCGCGAAGTGTCTTAAATTCAACTCCGCCAGCTTCTTGGTCATCAATAAAGCGCTTTGCAAATGCACCGCTTTGGATGTCAGCAAGAACTGCCTTCATGTTCTCCTTAACGTGTGGATCGATAACGCGAGGACCAGAAACATAATCACCGAACTCAGCTGTGTCAGAAACTGACCAGCGCTGCTTTGCGATGCCACCTTCATACATAAGGTCAACGATCAATTTAAGTTCGTGGAGGCACTCAAAGTAGGCAACCTCTGGCTGGTATCCAGCTTCAGTTAAAGTTTCGAATCCGTACATAACTAGTTGTGACGCTCCACCACAAAGAACTGACTGCTCACCAAATAGATCTGTCTCTGTCTCTTCTGTAAATGTTGTCAGGATTCCACCTGCGCGAAGCCCACCGATTGCTTTTGCATATGAGAGCGTCAAAGGCCATGCGCTACCAGTTGCATCTTGTTCTACCGCAACAATTACTGGCACTCCACGACCAGCTGCGTATTCACGACGGACCAAGTGTCCTGGACCCTTTGGCGCAACCATGCACACATCAACGGAAGCTGATGGCTTGATGTAACCAAAACGAATATTGAAACCATGTCCGAAGAACAATGCATCACCATCTTTAAGGTTTGGCAAAATCGAATCTGTGTAGATATGACGCTGCAAGTGATCTGGTGCCAAAATCATGATGACTGTTGACTCCTGGACAGCTTCAGCAACACTGACAACGCGAAGGCCTTCAGCCTCTGCCTTTGCACGTGATGGTGAGCCATCTTTAAGTCCAACGCGAACATCTACTCCACTGTCGCGCAGGTTAAGCGCGTGTGCATGTCCTTGTGAGCCGTAACCGATGATCGCGACTTTGCGACCCTGGATGATTGATAGATCAGCATCCTCTTCGTGATACATCGTTGCTGCCACGGTATTTCTCCATTCGCCTTTGTGTTGGTCGTTATTAGTTTTGGTAATCAGCCTGGCCGCTGTCAGCGGTAGGAATACTTTGAGTGCTAAGGGTACGGTCTGCCAGAGAACCGCTGCCACGCTCGATCGCTACTAAGCCTGATTGAGCCAGTTCACGAATGCCAAAACGCTCCAAAGCGTTAAGTAGGTCACTAATTTTTGCCGCGTCGCCTGTTGCTTCAACTGTTAAGGACTCTGCATCCTCATCGACTATTGATGCACCGTAGGTCTCTAGGACTGCTTCTACATCAAACTTGTTTTTAGTTGTTGCAGAAATCTTCACAAGTAGAAGCTCAGCCTGAACAGATTCATCTAATTTGAGTTCAGCGATGTGAATGACATTTATCAATTTATCGAGCTGGCGAATTACCTGCTCTAATGAGTGGCTTTCTACATTGATGACAATCGTCATTCTAGAAATATCAGGGTTTTCAGTTGGACCTACTGCTAGAGAATCAATGTTGTAGGCACGGCGTGAGAAAAGACCTGCAACACGTGCAAGTACACCTGGTGAGTTTTCAACCAGAACTGAAAGTGTGTGAGTACTCATTACAACTCCTGTGAATCCCAGTCAGGCGCGATTTCGCGCGCGATCTTGATGTCATCATTTGATGTCCCGGCGGCAACCATCGGCCACACCATTGCATCACGGAAAACTCGGAAATCAACTACTACTGGTTGATCATTAATGGAATTAGCTTTTTTAATAACAGCATCAACATCTTCCATGCGATCACAAGTTAATCCAACACAACCCATTGCATCAGCAAGTTTTACAAAATCGGGTACTCGCTTTGATTCAAGGCTGGTATTTGAATAACGACCTTCGTAGAACAATGTTTGCCACTGTCTAACCATTCCAAGAGATTCATTGTTGATAATTGCGACTTTGATTGGAATATTGTTAAGGGCGCACGTTACAAGTTCTTGGTTTGTCATTTGGAAACAACCATCACCATCGATAGCCCACACAATCGTGTCCGGTGCGCCAACTTTTGCGCCCATCGCAGCAGGAACCGCGTAGCCCATTGTTCCGAGCCCGCCAGAGTTCAGCCATGTTCGTGGATTTTCATACTTAACAAATTGCGCAGCCCACATCTGGTGCTGACCAACTCCTGCAACATAGATTGCTTCAGGCCCAGTAATTGCACTTATGCGCTCGATTACGTACTGCGGTGACAACGAGCCATCCTTTGGAAGGTCATAACCAAGTGGATATGTTGCACGCAGTTTGTTCATTGCAGTTAGCCACGGAGCAAGATCTGCTCGCCCCTTTGTGAACTCTGCTTTTAAGGCTGGGATTAGTGCGGCAATTGTGTGCTTGAGATCTCCAACGACAGGTACATCTGCATAACGATTCTTACCGATTTCGGCAGGGTCAATATCGGCGTGAATAACCTTTGCATTAACTGCAAAGGTTGAAAGCTTTCCAGTTACACGGTCATCAAATCGGGCACCTAAGGTAATAAGTAAGTCTGCCTTTTGGAGAGCGGTAACTGCGCCAACTGTTCCATGCATTCCCGGCATACCAAAGTGCTGAGGATGGCTGTCAGGAAATGATCCAAGGGCCATCAATGTTGTAACAACAGGTGCTCCGAGTAATTCAGCCAACTGCATTAACTCTTTTGAAGCATTCGCCTTGATAACACCGCCACCAACATATAGAACAGGTTTTGATGATTGCGCGATTAGTGCTGCAGCATCTTTAATCGCTTGATTTTCAGGTTCAATTTGAGGATGGTATCCGGGTAGGGATAAATCCTTCGGCCAAATAAAATCTGTTTCCTTTTGCAACGCATCTTTTGCAATGTCAACTAAGACTGGACCTGGTCGACCAGAACTGGCTATATAAAATGCCTCTGCTATCGCACGAGGGATCTCTAGTGGATCAGTAATCAAATAATTGTGCTTTGTAAATGGCATTGTGATACCGCGGATATCTGCCTCTTGAAAAGCATCGGTACCAATTGCAGCTGAAGGCACTTGACCAGTGATCGCAACCATTGGAACTGAATCCATTGCAGCATCTGCAAGTGGTGTAACCAGATTTGTTGCACCAGGTCCTGAAGTTGCAATGCACACTCCAACGCGACCTGTTACTTGGGCATAACCAGTTGCGGCATGGCCGGCGCCTTGTTCGTGGCGGACTAAAATGTGGCGGATGCTGCTATCAAAGATTGGATCGTATGCAGGAAGAATTGCACCACCAGGAATTCCAAACATCACATCGACGCCGGCAGACTCCAAAGATTGCACGAGTGATTTAGCTCCACTCATCTTCTTGCTCATATCCATCTCCTTTCGCATCAGTTCTGACATTTATGGTTGTTAAATAGAAAAACCCCCAGATAACTGAGGGTGGCGCATGATCAAATACCGATCACGCGCCTTTAAATCACCACCACAAATGTTGTACTCATGGGCTTATTCTCCAATGAATGAGCTTGTGCGTCAAGGGATGAGATGCACATCTCATATTGTGAGAGCGCTACTGACAGATCGCGCCTTTGGATGCGGACTGAACTAACTTCGAATACTTGGCCAATACACCTTGGGTGTATTTGTGGGTCAGTGGCGTCCATCCAACTTTGCGAGCTTCAAGTTCTGCCGGATCAACCAACAAATCTAAGGTGCGATTAGTGATGTCAATACGGACCTTGTCGCCATCTTCAATAAATGCAATGGGTCCCCCGTCGACAGCTTCTGGTGCAACGTGACCAACGCATAAACCTGTTGAACCACCAGAGAAACGGCCATCAGTTATTAACAATGTTGACTTACCAAGACCTGCGCCTTTAATAGCGCCAGTAATCATTAACATCTCGCGCATACCTGGTCCACCCTTTGGACCTTCGTAACGGATTACTACTACATCACCTGCTTTGATTGAACCATTTTCTAATGCTTCCATCGCAGCTTGCTCGCGTTCAAATACACGTGCAGGCCCTTCGAAGCTTTCAATTCCAATTCCAGCTGTTTTACACACTGCACCTTCTGTTGCAAGTGAACCACCAAGAATCGTGATTCCAACATCTGTAGACATAGGTGATGAAACAGCTTTCAAAATTTGTCCATCTGGATCAGGCGGATTGATTTCCTTTAAGTTTTCAGCCATCGTCTTACCAGTAACTGTTAGAACATCTCCGTGTAATAAACCAGCATCTAATAAACCCTTAAGGACAACTGGGATTCCACCAACCTTGTCGACATCGCTCATAACAAACTG
>CAIJHZ010000071.1 GCA_903820565.1 uncultured Actinomycetes bacterium | reverse complement strand
GCGATGTCATTAGTAGTTGATCGAATTGGCTTAACTGGTGGCGGCAAGAAGTTAATCTCACCTCGTCGCGTAATGGCAGCGGTACTAACTGTTTTCGCAGTACTTATATCAGTGTGGGATCGGATCGATGCTAACGATCTTTCAATGCTCGCAGTAACGGCAGGTTGTATTGCAGGTGCTGTCGTTGGCATCCAGCGTGCATTAAATGGCCAGATCAACGAGCATTCACATCAGAGTTTTACAACATCATTACTCAATTTCATTACCGGTACTACTTTTCTAGTCATTCTGATTTTTGCAAGCGTCGCACTTGGGAAAAATCAATTGTCACCCTTGCCAGCTGGCCCGTGGTGGATTTATACAGGGGGAGTAATTGGTGTCATTTACATCGCATTTACTTCAACAATTGTTCAACACTTAGGAGTTTTAACCTTCACATTATTCAGTGTCGGTGGTCAATTAGCAGGTTCATTAGTTATTGATTTAGTTTCACCAACTGATGGAGTGAGCGTCAGTGCTTATTTAGTTACAGGACTTGCGATGACGTATGTAGGTGTTATCGCCGGCGGCGTAGGTAATTTACGAGTGAAGAAACCACAGAGGCGGTAATAAAGAAAGCCGCAATTGCATATGACGATGTCTTTACCCACGGCAAAGTCGCGGCGTAATAACCAGCCAACGTAATTCCAACACCCCACAACAAGGCACCTAAAGCGTTTGCTGAAAGAAACTTGTAGTAATTCATCTTTGAGGCACCAGCTATGGGTGGGACAAAGGTACGAATCCAGGGGAAGAATCGGGCTGCGACCACCGCCCACCATCCAGTTTGTTCATAGAAGCGCTCTGAACGCTCAATCATTCTTTGAATTCTCGGCCCATTGTGTTTTTCTAGGTACGGTCGGCCGATAGTTCTACCTAAAACAAAGCCAACTTGGTCGCCAAAGAAGGCCGCTAAAAAGATAACCGAAACCAAGATAACAATGTTTATATTTCCATGTGCAGCAGCTACCAAGCCAACACTAAAGAGAATTGAATCGCCAGGTAAGAAAAAGCCAAGCAATATCCCAGTTTCAACAAAGATTATGGCCCCAATAACTAGGTAAAGGTAAAAGGGAGGAATTGATGCAAACTGTGAATCAAAAGATGCAGCGAGTTCGATCACACGGACTTCTTAACCGCCGCCGCCACAGCTTTTACAACGTTAGGATCAAAAACACTTGGCACAATAAATGATGTGTTTAGTTGATCAGGTGAAACGCAATCTGCGATTGCCTCCGCGGCAGCAACTAGCATCTGATCTGAAATTTTGTGCGCGTTCGCATCAAGTAAGCCTCGGAAGATTCCTGGGAAAGCTAAAACATTATTAATTTGATTTGGTTGATCACTACGACCTGTTGCAACAACCGCTGCATACTTACGCGCAATTGCTGGATCAATCTCAGGATCTGGATTAGCGAGAGCAAAAACAATTGAACCCTTTGCCATTGAAGCAACATCTGGCTCTGTCAGAACGTTCGGCGCGCTAACGCCAATAAATACATCTGCACCAACCATTGCTTCGGAAATTGTGCCAGTAAAGTTGGCTGGGTTGCTGTTATTGATAAACCACTGCTGCATGGAATCATCAGATTTCATGTCATTATGAATTACCCCGTGGTGATTAAAACCAATAATGTTGCTTGCACCATTTAGTGTTAACAGACGTGCAATTGCATTACCTGCTGCACCAACGCCGCTAAGAACGATTTTTACAGTTTTCAAGTCCTTCTTCACGAGCTTAAGCGCGTTACGCAGTGCGGCAAGAACCACAATGGCTGTTCCGTGCTGATCATCGTGGAAAACAGGGATATCCAATAGTTCGCGAAGGCGGGCTTCAACCTCAAAGCAACGAGGAGCTGAAATGTCTTCGAGGTTAATTCCGCCGTACACAGGTGCGATCAACTGCACGGTGCGCACGATTTCATCTACATCTTGGGTATCTAGACAAACAGGCCAAGCATCAACATCGGCAAAGCGCTTGAATAACGCTGCCTTACCTTCCATAACCGGCAATGCCGCCGCTGGACCAATGTTTCCAAGCCCTAAAACAGCGGATCCATCGGTTACAACAGCGACAGTATTGCGCTTAATCGTAAGGCGACGAGCATCTGACGGGTCCGCAACAATTGCTTGGCAGATTCGAGCTACACCAGGTGTGTAAGCGCGAGACAAATCATCACGAGTTTTTAGTGGGACTTTTGATGCAATTTCAATTTTTCCACCAAGGTGCAAAAGAAAAGTTCGATCACTAACTTTACGAACCGTAAGTGCAGAGTTGAGGGAGATTGCGGCGGTAATTTCATCTGCGTGCTGTGAATCTATAGTGTCGCAGGTAATATCAATTACAACTTTATCAAGTAGCGATTCAACGACATCGAGTGCTGTAATTGTTGCACCCGCTCCAGTGATAACTGTGGTCGCTAGCGCTACAGGGTTTGTATCTGGTGCACCCTCGACACGAATTGTGATTCCATATCCAGGTGATGTTGATGCCATTTATACAACTCCGTATAAGCGATCGCCGGCGTCACCTAAGCCCGGAACAATGTAGCCGTGCTCATTTAATTTCTCATCAAGGGCGCCGGTAACAATTGTGATTGGAACACGACTGTTTGCAAACTCTTTTTCAACCGCTGCAATTCCTTCTGGTGCGGACAAGATACAGACGGCGGTGATGTCAGTCGCTCCAAGATCAATTAAATAATGAAAAGCCATGATCAAGGTTCCACCAGTTGCTAGCATGGGATCTAAAACAAATACCTGACGTCCCGAAAGATCATCTGGCAAGCGATTTGCGTATGTGCTTGCTTCTAAAGTTTTTTCATCTCGGACCATTCCAAGAAATCCCACTTCAGCAGTTGGGATTAATTTGCTCATGCCTTCGAGCATTCCTAAGCCTGCGCGCAAAATAGGAACAACTACTGGGCGAGGTTCAGCTAATTTTTGGCCCTTAGTTTTTGTAACAGGGGTTGTAATTTCCACCTCATGAGTTCGGACATCACGGGTTGCCTCGTATGCCAAAAGGGTTACAAGCTCTTCGACTAGGCGTCTAAATGTTGGAGAATCTGTCTGTTCGTCGCGCAAGACCGTCAATTTATGATTAATAAGTGGGTGATCGGCAACATGTACTTTCATGGGTCTTACCTTACAGGGGTTTCATTCCTTTCCAATGAGTGAAAGTATGGGCACATGTCTGATTTCGAAGAAGAGCTCGTTGAAGAGATTGAATCCTTTGACGCAATCGATGACGTAGTAACCGACCTCACAAGTGAAATGGACTTTGCTGTAGCGGCTTGGCACGAGGACGGGCGCTGGACATTGGGCACATTGCCCGACCCATATGACATCACACAAATAATTACGCGCTTGAAATCACAACAAACAAATGGTGGCTCGATTGCACTTATTTCAATTGATGAAGAATTCTTTATCTTAATTCGAGTACTAGGTTCACACATCTCATTGTTCTTAAGTGATGCAACAGCTGCGCTTGATTATCCAGTTGCAGAAGAGCTAATGGAGATTGCAGATCTTCCAATCCCTGAAGATGATGAAGAGTCTGGGCCAGTTGGACACTTAGAAATTCTGGCAGATCTTGGCATGAGCGGTATGGAAATTTCTGCTTTGTGTGATGACGAAGAATTATTTCCAGACGAACAACTTGAAGCAATTGCTGCCCGCTTAGGTTTTGGCGAACAGTTTACGGAGCTATTAGATCTGTGAACGATATCGAAATGATGCGGGTCGCGCTTGTAGAAGCACGCAAGGCAGTTGCAAGCCACGATATTCCAGTTGGTGCTGCAATCTTTAATAATTCTGGTGAATTAATCGCAACTGGTTTCAACGAACGCGAATTACATAAAGATCCAACTGCTCATGCCGAAATAGTTGCGATTCGTAACGCTGCTGAAAAGCTAGGGGATTGGCATTTAACAGATCACACGCTGGTTGTGACTTTAGAACCATGTGCCATGTGCGCCGGTGCAATAGCTCAATCTCGTGTGCAGACTGTAGTTTTTGGTGCCTGGGATGAAAAGGCAGGTGCGGTTGGATCGATGTGGGACTTACTTCGGGATCCACGCAGCACCTTTAGAACCGAAGTTCGTGCAGGAGTTTTAGCTGAAGAGTGCAGTGAATTGATTAAATCTTTTATACAAGAAGTTCGTACGAAGGATTAAGAATCACCATAGAGCCTTCTTCTTCACCAACCATGCCTTCTGCGCGCAGCTGAGAACCAATTTCGAGTCCTGCGATCTCGCGACGGCCTAAGAAGTGCAAGGAAACTCCACCTGTTTCATCCCAGATTTCAACTTCAAGAGTCGGGGCTGATCCACGAGGTGCGATTTTGATTGATGTTACGCGGCCTTGTACTTGTGCCCTTTTGCGCCATTCGATATTGCCGATAGGCGTCACATTTTCCGCGTAGTGACTTATAGGCTCAATGTTTACCGGAGGAGATTTCTTGATCTCTTTTGGTATCTCCATAGGTTTTTCAATGCGAGAGGTATGAACCACAACGCTATTTCCCGATGTAATACGGTCTACGTCGAAAGGAACAATTGTTGCAACTACTCGTGGTAATTGTGAAATAGGTGCAGCAATTTCTTCAGCTGTTTGATCATGTAGCAATCGACCCAAGAAGCCAGAGTATGCGCGGCGCGGAAGTAGCAGCGTTAGTTCGACATCTGGCTTTTCCGTCATTCGGATCGCATAATCCAAAGCAGAGTTAGCAAGGCGTCGATCTGGACAGTCAATTAATTCAAGGGTTACATCGTCAAGAGCATCAGATGCGGCCCAGGCTTTTTGAATCTCTTCGGCACGACGATCATCAATTACAAAGTGAACCGCCGCCAAATTACGTGGCTTCAGACTGCGCGCATATCTAATTGCACCAACAGTTGCAATGTCTACGTTATCAACTAGCACGGTGACATCATGACGGGCAATTGATGTTGCACGTTCTTGATGCTGCTTAACAGCTAAAGCTTCTTGTTCGCGAGTGTATTGACGACGTAATCGCAAGAACACAATTACCAATATCGGCGCAGTTAATAGGACTAACCAAGCACCCTCAGTGAATTTAACAACGGAGAAAATCACGACAACAACTGAAGAAATACTTCCGGCCAGCGCATTAATAAACACCTTCGCCCGCCATGCACCAGTTTTATTTCGCAACGCATGCCGAGTCATTCCAAACCCAGCCAAGGTAAAGCCAGTGAAGACACCGAGAGCGTAGAAAGCAACTAAGTGTTCAACAGAGCCTGCTGTGATTAAAACTAAGAAAATTCCGCCGCCAGACAGAAGCAAAATTCCATTTGAGAAGGCCAAACGGTGGCCACGCTTTGTTAATTGACGAGGCAAGTAACCATCAGTTGCAACAAAGTTCACCAATATAGGGAATGCGCTGT
>CAIJHZ010000070.1 GCA_903820565.1 uncultured Actinomycetes bacterium | reverse complement strand
GTGAAATTGCAGGCATGAACCTAGCCTCGCTTTAAAGTAGTAAAAGGATTAACGTGCGCCGGCTTTGGCAGCTGCCTTAGCCATTGAAGACTTCTTATTAGCAGCAGAGTTCTTGTGAAGAACACCCTTTTGAACTGCAACATCTAATGATTGTGATGCAGCGCGAAGTTCAGTTGTGATTGCTGCGGCATCGCCAGCAGCTACAGCGTCGCGGAACTTACGTACGGCTGTCTTGATAGATGAGCTCACAGACTTGTTACGAAGGCGTGCCTTCTCGTTGGTCTTAATGCGCTTGATCTGAGACTTGATATTTGCCACGTGCGTAGTTCTCCGAACTTTAGGTTTTACGTTGAGGGGTAAGGGTACCGATTAAGCCGCCCATCCTCAAATTGGCGCCTCAAATCGGGGTTGGATTTAGGCGGTAATAATGCCCGACGATGAGGCACGACGGCGCTTTCGGCCACCAGCCTTCACTTCAACCTGTGGAGCTGCTGGCTCTTGCGTCTTAGCATCTTCATTGAGAGATTCGTGAAATTCATGCGCTGTTGCATCCTTTTCGTCAGCATCTTCATGCTGAGATGAAGGTGTGTCGATCTGAGGTGCTGGAGCCTTCATCTTTACCGGCTCCATGTGAATATGAATTCCGCGTCCGCTACATGAATCACAGGTAGTCGAGAAGGCTTCAATGAGTCCCTGACCAACACGCTTACGTGTCATCTGAACTAGACCAAGCGAGGTTACTTCTGCGACCTGGTGCTTTGTGCGATCTCGACCAAGGCATTCCACCAAACGACGCAACACAGCTTCACGGTTAGATTCAAGAATCATATCGATGAAGTCGATAACAACGATTCCACCTAAGTCGCGAAGACGTAATTGACGTGCAATCTCTTCTGCTGCTTCCAAGTTGTTCTTAGTAACAGTCTCTTCCAGGTTTCCACCCTTACCGATGAACTTTCCGGTGTTAACGTCAATCACAATCATTGCCTCTGTGCGATCAATAACTAGTGATCCACCTGATGGTAGGTACACCTTGCGATCAAATGCCTTTGCAAGTTGTTCTTCAACGCGGAAGTCAGCAAACAAGTCGCCAGTTCCGGTGTACTTTTCAATTTTCTGAGTTAATTCAGGTGCGATAAAACCAAGGTAATTTGTAACTTCATCCCACGCAGTTGATCCCTGAACGGTTAGTTTGCGGAAATCTTCGTTGAAGATATCGCGGATAACACGAACAGCCAGATCTGGCTCTTCATACAGCGCGGCAGGTGGATGGAAGTTTGAGTTCTGACTCTTTGCGTAGATGTCATCCCATTGTGCTTTTAGGCGAGCAACATCATTTGTCAGATCTTCTTCGCTGACACCTTCGGCTGCGGTACGAACAATTACACCAGCTTCTTCAGGAATAAGATTTTTTAGGATTGCCTTTAGGCGTGTGCGCTCTTCTTCAGGTAAACGCTTTGAGATACCTGACATTCCGCCACCTGGAACATAGACAACGTAGCGTCCTGGCAATGAAATTTGGCTAGTTAGGCGTGCACCCTTTTGGCCAATTGGATCTTTAGTTACCTGAACTAATACTGGCTGGCCACTTTTTAACACTGTTTCAATTTTGCGAGGCGCAGACTCTGAAATACCAGCTGCATCCCAATTAACTTCACCTGCATATAGAACAGCGTTACGGCCCTTACCAATATCCACAAATGCTGCTTCCATTGAAGGAAGAACGTTTTGTACGCGGCCAAGATAAACGTTACCGACGTACGACTGATTACTATTTCGGTTGACGTAGTGCTCAACCATGATGCCATCTTCGATAACTGCAATCTGAGTACGGTCTGCAATCTGGCGAACTAACATTTCACGATCAACATTTTCGCGACGAGCTAGAAATTCTCCATCGGTAATGATTGTTCCGCGCTTGCGATATGGCTCGCGATAATCACTACGACCACCACGATCATTGCGATCATTGCGATCACGACGGTTTCGACTACCGCGATCATTGCGATCAGGTCGAGCTGGACGCTCTGGGCGTTCCCGCTTTTCGCGAACCTTAACAACTGTGATGACACCATCTTCTTCGATGGTCTCCCCTGGTGTTACACCTTCACCTGTTGCGCGACGGCGACGGCGTCGGCGGGTAGAAGTTGCACCTTCTGTTGAATCTTCATCTGTTGATTCTTCATTTGAATTCTCATCATTGTTTTCTGTAGTGGTTGCATCGCCAGCACCAGGCTTGCGGCGACCACGGCCACCGCGACGGCGACGGCGATTACGGTTAGCACGCTCTTCTGAATCAGAGCTTTCTGAATCCGCAGTAACAGCAGGCTTTTCTGAAACTTCAGAAGCGTCATTCTTTGCAACAGCCTTCTTGCGTGGCTTGTTCTCTGTCGCTTCTTTCTTTGCAGCTGGCTTTTCGGCGGCTGCTTGAAAGATAGGAACCGGAACGGCTGCAGCCTTCTTACGAGTTGTCTTCTTTTCCTCGGCTACTTCAGTAACGGGGGTATCTGCTTTCGCAGAGGCTTTCTTAACCGCACGCTTGCGCGGTGTTTTAGGCTCAATCGCCATGGCACCAAATCCTTTGTGTCTGCTTGTGCAGACTGTCTTCTTAAAAAATCCTGTTGGGTTTTCCGTACCGTTCGCGCTGGGCTTGTTTCGCGATTGATCGCGAGCCGCGCTGAACTAGTGCCTTAATTATGGCAGAGCAGGGGCGATTTGCCTATTTACCCCCGTAAACGAGCGTGAACGTTTTGCAGCAAGCCGATCCCGATCAAAGTGGCAAACATCGATGAGCCACCATAGGAAATAAATGGCAAAGGCACGCCCGTCATCGGCATCAAGCCCAAGGTCATTCCTATGTTTTCGAAAATCTGAAATGCGAACCAGGCAATGACGCCCGTGCACACCAAGCGTCCAAATGGGTCATTGGTTCGCCTAGCAATCGAAAAACCTCGCATCAATAAAATTAGATACAGAATCAAGATTGCACCGCTACCCAAGAATCCAAGCTCTTCGCCTGCGACTGTGAAAATAAAATCAGTTTGTTGTTCTGGAACAAAGCGTCCATTGGTTTGTGGGCCATCAAATAATCCAGTACCAATCAGTCCGCCAGATCCGACAGTGATGCGCGCCTGACGAAGTTGATATCCCGCACCTTGTGTATCAGCGTTTGGATCAACAAATGTCTGAAGACGATTTACTTGGTACTCACTGATGACGCCAGCTTTGACAGCGACGAATCCACCTAAAACTGCAATGAGTAGCAATGCAGTAACCCACCGCGATGGCGCTCCTGATACTGCGATGATTGTTACTACCGCTGCAGAAATAATTAGAATCGTTCCCATGTCAGGCTGCAGAATAATCAACAAAACCGGAATTGCAGCAACTGCTAGCGATTGTAAAACTTCGCCACTTGTTGGGCCATCACTATCATGCGAACGTTCAGATAAAATCATGGACATTCCAATAATGATTGCAATCTTGGCAAGCTCTGCCGGTTGAATTTGGAATCCTCCTGGCAATGCAATCCAGGCTTTTGCGCCATTAACTTCGCTACCTAAGCCTGGAATCAAAACGATACCTAAGCCCAATACACCTGCTCCCCATAAAAATGGTGTGTATGCACGCAATAAGCGGTAATCAATAACAGTTGTTCCGTAAGCCAGTACTAACCCGATCATGATGTTAATGATGTGTCGCTTTAAGTAGTACTGGCCATCTAAACCGTTGCGGGCGTACCAATCACGGGTTGCAGCCCAAACAAGCAGAGTTCCAATAAAAAGTAGAAGCCCAACTACGGCGGTTAAAACTGGATCAAATCCATGGACCAAAGATTGACGGCTGCGTCGATATAAACGCTGGCGAGCATGTATTTGACTCACTTGCCCGTCTCCTTTGGCTTGGTTGCAGGTGAAATCTTAGGCAATTGCGTTGGAGGTTTTCCGTCAGGGAATATCGCCGCGCCAGGAATTACTTTATTACCTGTCACTCCAAAGAGTGTTTCATAAATCTGGCGAACACCAACGCCTGACGTTGAAGCACCAAATCCACCTTGGCCAACCATCATTACAACGGCATAACGCGGGTTATTACTTGGCGCAAAGGATGCAAACCACGATGTGTCATCTTTCAATGATCCATTTGGGTTTCGACCAAAGACCTGTGCAGTTCCTGTTTTTCCACTCACTGCAATTGGGAAACCTGAGAATGCACCCGCAGCGGTTCCACTAACAACTACTTCGCGAAGGGCTCCTTGTAAGAATTTAATTGTTGAAGGCTCGGCAGTTAATGCACCTAGTTTTTGTGGCGTAAAAGTCTTGACCACAGTTCCATCGGTTTTAACAATCGCTTTTGCGAGAGTGGCTTGCCAAATAGTTCCGCCATTAGCAATTGCCGCATACATCTGAATTAATTTTAGTGGTGTAACTACAGTGTCACCTTGGCCGATTGAAAAGTTAACGGCGTCTCCGGCACGAATCTTGTCTCCATCAATACAGTTTTCAGCAGCCAGCTGTAACAAGAATGGAGTTTGCTGAGCCTTTGTCGCACGTTTTTTATAGTTGCAATAGAAATCTTTGTTCTGCTCGTACCAACGCTTTTTGTAGGCGCGATCAGCTAGTCGAGAACTTGACTCTGAAGGCAGGTCGATTCCTACCTTCTCGGTGATATGAAATGACTGTGCTGCCTTAAAGAAATAATCATTTGGGTCTGACTTTGGCCGCAATCCACCATCTCGAAGCCATTCATCAAAGGCGATTTGGTACCAAATGGTGTCGCAGGAAACCGCAATAGCTTTCTTCATGTTCATGGAACCTTGATTTTTACTATCAAAGTTCTGAAATGCACGCGTACCGACCTGTACCTGTGAAGGACATTTGTAATTTGCATTGAGGTCATATCCTGCATCGGCTGCAGCAACAACCGAAACAGCCTTAAAGGTTGATGCCGGGGCAAATAAACCTTGAAGCGCGCGGTTGAGCGCAGGTACTGATTTCTTTTCGCTAAACAAATCTGATGCCTGCTGAACAGTTAATCCCTTTTCCCAAGCATTTGGATCATATGTCGGATAAGAAGCAAGAGCCAAGATTCTTCCCGTCCTAACATCCATGACTATTGCTGCGCCTGAATCAGATGTGTTTCCATTAGCGCGACCACGCAGCACAGCATCCTTGAGCGCTTTTTCAACCGCTGCTTGTAATCGAACATCCAAACTTGTCACTAGGTGATCCCCCGCTACAGGTTTTGTATTTTGGCTTTCACGGGTAATTGATTCTTTGCGATCGACAATGACAGTTCGAATGCCGGGTTCACCCCGCAAGAAAGAGTCGTATTGAATCTCAAGACCAGTTTTACCAATAGTTTCACTGCGGAAGTACTGCTTCCCATTTGACTTCAATAAGTCTGTTTCCGTTAGTGGGCCCACATAACCCAAAACGTGAGCCGCATTTACATTCAGGTAACTTGGATAACTTCTGATTGCAACTGGTTGTGCATCGACGCCAGGAAAAGCATCTGAACGCTCAACTATTTGTAGTGCAATATCAGGGTCAGCTGATTTTGTAATTGGAATTGGCTGATATCGAGACCCTTGCCAACACCCAGCTTTCTGGCCCTTCGGAAGCTCACCACATAGGCGGGTGTTTTGATAAATATCTGCATACTTAAGATTTAACAAAGTTGCTAAGCGTTTCATAACGCCGACGCCTTTATCCTCTAACTTATCAATAGCAATTCGATCGATTGTGATCGCCAAGCCTGCTTTATTCATTGCAAGAGGGACTCCGTAAGCATCAACAATTAATCCACGCGTGGCAGGGGCTACTACATCGCGGCTTTGAATACTAAGTGCTGCATCACGGTATTTAGGACCAGCGGCCACCTGCAAATAAAATAGACGACCTAACAACGCCGCCATTAATGAAACTATGAGAATTTGTACGACTAATAGCGACAGTCGGGATTTATTGTTCATAACGATAACCGCGAATCAAAAATAATTGCATGCAATCGACTAAAAATTGGTAGCAGAATTGGCGAAATAAGCAACGCCCAGATACTCATTCCAAACAAGGTAATAAGTATTTGGATTAGTGATCCTGATGAAACCCCTAAAAGTGCCCCACTAGCGACGTAGGCAATCTCCACCAAGAGATTTGCAATTACAACAAAGAAAATAATGCCAATTGCATTGCCCTGTACATGGTCATCGCCATACCCAACATAGGAAATTGCATATCCAGCCAGCAACATAATCAAAGTCCATTGACCAAAAGGTCCAGCCGCAGTCTGCGATAAGTCCATCAAGAAGCCAGCTGCAAAGCCAACCACGGCTGCGACTTCTG
Source organism: uncultured Actinomycetes bacterium (assembly GCA_903820565.1). Lineage (GTDB taxonomy): Bacteria > Actinomycetota > Actinomycetes > Nanopelagicales > Nanopelagicaceae > Planktophila. The sequence goes on along the minus strand of CAIJHZ010000070.1, from coordinate 4,068 downwards.
TTTCACTGAGCACGGCCCAGGTTAAAGTGAAAATTACTAATATTGAAAAGCCACCGCCAGGTAAGCGAAACTGCGAAATTACCGCCTCTTGAATTACATAGATTATAAGAAAGATTGGTGTAGCAATTGAGAGCCGACGGGTAAGCATGATGGCTACTTAGTAGGAGTTGGTGATGGAGTTACAAAAACTGTAACCGTTGGTATTGGAGTAACTCGTGGCTTGACTGGAACTAACGCATCCCCAGGATTTGATGCAGAACCGCTCACTACAACTGCAACGACTCCAAGTGTAGAAAAGTTTGTGTAATAGCGAATAGTTGCAGTCTGAGCTACAGCTCCCGCTGAATTATCTGCGCTTGTTACATATCCCAGTGGAACACCTGGAACAAAGGGACGATTTGCGATACTTCCGCGAGATAGCAGCACATCGCCTTCCTTAACGGTGGTCGAATTATCAAGCAATTGCAGGCTCGCAGAGCGAGTTCCGCGCCCTGTCAGGATTCCAATCTGCTGGGTCCCTGCAATTCGTGCGCCAATTCTAAAACTTGGATCGCTAGCTAATAAAATTAATGCCGATGTTGGATATACATCTTTTACAACGCCCGCAATTCCGTATTGAGACAGAACCGTCATGTTCTTCTTTATTCCAGCATTTGAACCTGAATCAATCACGATTGTTTGTGAAAAGGATTGACTAGATCCATGGCTAATTACTTTGGCGTTAACAATCTTGTAACCAGCGGTTCCTGCTAAATCCAAAATGCCTTTAAGCTGTTTTAGTTGTGCATCTGCATTTTTACGATTAATTAGTTTAGATTTTAAGTTTGCATTCTCCGCTTGAAGCTTTTCAATCTGATTGCGAGTTCGACCTAAGTGCGTAACATCTGAGAAAAAGTTTTTGACTGGAGACAAGACCGCACTGCCCGCACGTTGAAACGGCGACATAACCGTTTGCCCACCCTGCTTGAAGCCATCAATGACTTTTACGCCACGAAGATCCAAGGTAATTAGGAATAACGAAGTGACAATTAAAATCACCAGCAGCAAGCGAGCGCGTCCTCCGTTACGCATTAACGAAAAGCCTTATCGACGAGGCTCGGAGATTAGAACCTTCTCAAGTGCTTCAAACTCTTCGATGCACTTTCCGGAACCTTCTGCGACTGCATCCAATGGACGCTCTGCAATGTGAATTGGCATTCCGGTTTCTTTACGAAGGCGCTCATCAAGACCCTTGAGCAGTGCTCCTCCACCAGTAAGTACGATGCCACGATCCATTAGATCTGAAGCAAGCTCAGGCGGTGTCTTATCTAGTGTGCTCTTAACAGCGTTAATGATTTGGTTCACTGGCTCTTCAAGTGCCTTGCGAATTTCTGCGGCTGAGACAACGATGGTTTTTGGTAGACCTGTTGCTAAATCGCGACCACGAATTTCTGCATCATTTTCTCCGGCCAATGGATAAGCAGATCCGATTGCCATCTTGATCTCTTCTGCTGTGCGCTCACCCAAAAGTAATGAGAATTCACGCTTAACCCAGTTAATAATTGATTGATCTAGCTCATCGCCACCAACGCGAATTGAGAGTGAGGTAACGATTCCGCCCAATGAAATAACTGCAACTTCAGTGGTACCGCCGCCAATATCTACAACCATGTTTCCTGTTGGCTCGTGGATTGGAAGTCCGGCGCCGATAGCTGCTGCCATTGGTTCTTCAATGATGTACACCTTGCGTGCACCTGCTGCATAACCAGCATCCTTAACCGCACGCTGTTCAACACCAGTAATACCTGATGGAACACACACAACGATACGAGGCTTAGCCAAGTAACGACGACGGTGAACTTTTTGGATGAAGTAGCGCAGCATGCGCTCGGTTGTATCAAAGTCTGCGATTACGCCATCCTTCAAAGGACGGATTGCAACGATGTTGCCAGGAGTACGACCAATCATCTTCTTGGCTTCAATACCAACAGCCAGAATTCCACCTGTGTCTTGATTAACAGCAACTACTGAAGGCTCGTTCAGAACAATGCCACGTCCGCGCACATAGACAAGTGTGTTTGCTGTGCCTAAGTCAACCGCCATATCACGGCCGATAAAGGACATTCTGCTTCCTGATGACATTTTTACTCCTTGTACTTAATTGCCGGGAAAGAAAATCTGAATTTCACGAGCCGCTGATTCTGGTGAATCAGAGCCATGAACAATATTTTGTACAACTTTTGTTCCTTGATCGCGAGCTAGGTCACCACGGATAGTTCCGGGTGCGGCAACAGTTGGATCTGTTACACCAGCTAACGAACGGAAGCCTTCGATAACGCGATTACCAGATGCAACGATCGCAACAATTGGACCAGACATCATGAACTCAACCAGTGGTTCATAAAATGGCTTACCAACATGTTCTGCGTAATGCTTTTCTAATAATGCGCGATCAGCTTGAAGCATGCGCATCGAATCAATTGCATAACCTTTTGTTTCGATACGTGAAATGACCTCGCCAACTAAACCGCGGCGTACGCCATCGGGCTTAACGAGGATTAGTGTCTTTTCTGAACTCACTAGGCCAGTCTATTAGGGTTTTTTAGGGCCCGCAGCCAGCAAGGCAGCGCGAGCAGCCTCACCCTTACGGCCCACAACTATGGCTGCCACCCAGAGACCAATCAAGACCACCCCAATAATGAAGAAGGATGGCTCGACAAAACCGAAGCCGATCATCGCAACTTGCATAACTGAACCAATGACAAATCCTCCGGGGCGACGCACAAGAGCGGCTGCGACAAATAGCAAAAACGAGACGATGCAACCATAAATAATTGCCGCATGTGAATGATCTTTCATGGCAAGCAGGATTGCAAAACCCATGGTCATGCTTTCGGCGATTAGAACTGATGCACCTAATACCTTCACTGCGCAAACTTCTTCCGAAGATATGTGCGAGCTTCACCAACTGTTACTACAGAGCCGGTCACAATAATCCCGACCGTATCTTCACTCAGCGGACGCACAGCATCTCCAACTGCTCGATCCAACGCCAAATTTAAATCTGAAACTTCAAAGACACGATCTGCGCCGAAAATCTTGGATGCAATCTTTTCTAACTCTGAAGATGGCATCGCCCGTGATGATGAACTTTGTGTAACGATCACATGGTCGACGATCTGCTCTAGTTCTTGCAATATTCCAGTTGCATCTTTATCACCAAAAACACCCACTACAGCGATAATTTCATCAAAATTAAATTCGTTAAGCAAGGTATCGGCCAACGCCTTAGCCCCATGTGGGTTATGTGCTGCATCCAAAATTACAGTTGGATCGCGGTGAACAACCTCGCAGCGACCTGGTGATGTAACTGCAGCAAAGCCAGCACGCACTGCATCGATATCTAATGGTTGATCGCCAAAGAAGGCTTCAACGGCCACAAGAGCGGACGCGGCATTTGCGGCTTGATGACGACCATGCAATGGCAAAAAGATTTCATCATATGTGTCATGAATGCCTTGAATTGTGAGTAACTGCCCACCAACTGCAACTGCGCGGGAAGCAACTGAGTATTCAATGCCTTCGCGCACAACATCTGCACCAACTTCAGCGGCTTTGCGGATTAACTCTTTTGCGGCCTCTGGTTCTTGCTGGGCAAGGACAATAAAGCCCCCTTCTTTAATGATTCCAGCCTTAGTTGAGGCAATTTCCTGCAATGTATTGCCCAGATACTCCATGTGGTCAAAACCGATAGGCATAACTACGGAAACGTCAGCCTCAACAACATTCGTTGCATCCCATTCTCCGCCCATGCCAACTTCAATAACGCCGACATCGACAGGATGCTCGGCAAATGCTGCAAATGCTAAAGCAGTTATGGCTTCAAAAAAGGAAATTGGATGTTCAAACTTTGTATCCATTAAATCAAGATAGGCAGCTATATCGTTATAGGAAAAGATTAACTCTTTGGGATCAATTGGTTGGCCATTAATTGCAATACGTTCGCGATACGTTTCAAGATGTGGGCTAGTAAATCGTCCCGTGCGCAACCCATGGGCAAATAATAGTGAATCAACCATTCGAGAAGTT
>CAIJHZ010000069.1 GCA_903820565.1 uncultured Actinomycetes bacterium | reverse complement strand
GATCATCTACTTACTCAACCGTCTGGACGCCTAACCCACTTAACACGGTTGGTATTCGTGTGTTCAAGAAAGTTGCCGGTCAATTGAAAGTGATCACCCATATGTCAAAACTAACTCGAGGTGAGGTGACTCGATATTTAGTTTCTCAAGCTAAGAATCCACGAACTCCACAAGAGCTTCATAAATTGCTTGGCAAAGAATTTAGTTGCCGATTAATCGCACCTGAAGGCAAGAAGAGTTGGTTTATTGATGTGATTACCTGAGACGCAACTACACAATTAACTTTTTAACTCTTGATGAATCCGTTCTTGATTAGATATGTGGCAGATTCCTTAATAGCTACATCTACTGGAATAAAACTAATACCAAGCAGACGATTGGCTTTGGCTCCGCTGACGTTCATTGGCTTACCAAGTTGCGGCAAAATCGCCTTAATTGACCCATCGAAGAGTGACAGGAAGTGGATAAGGAACGTAGGGGCCTTTGCAGACTTTACTTTGCTCTTTGGGTAAGTCGATTTGAGAAGTTTTGCAATATCAATAAATGACTTAGTGCCCGATGAGGCGATAATTCTTTCACCTTTTGTTGAGTCATTCTTGATTGCATCAACATGCATGGTTGCAACATCGCGTACATCAACAATGGCAAATTTTAGGTCAGGCAACATTGGGTCTTTCCCATTAAGAATTCGCTCAACAAGTGAAATTGATGAACCAAAATTCTTATCAAGTGGTGCCCCAAGAACCAATACCGGATTGATTGTTGTTAAAGCGATCTCTGGAGCTTCATTCTTTACGAAATCCCATGCAGCTTTCTCGGCAAGAGTCTTTGATTTTGTATATGCCACGCTACCAACTGGATGATTTACATCTGACCAAAAAGTTTCGTCATATGCATTAACTCCCGCTGGTAATTCACATCCATAAATAGCTGCTACTGATGAAGTCAAAATTACGCGCTTTACTCCAGCAGCTTTTGCGGCTTTAAGGGCGCGCAATGTTCCATCCACTGCCGGACGAATTAAATCATTCTCGTCTTTAGGTGAAACTAGTGGGAACGGAGATGCTGTGTGTAATAAAACATCAACACCACTTAATGCTTCACTCCAACCAGAGTCTTTTTCAAGATCTAGTTCGACAAAAGTAAGTCGAGAATTCAAATTATTAGAATCAATCAAATGTGGTGTGACCGCATCGCGCACTTCGGCAGACTTTGAAAGCTTACGAACTGAGGCTCTTACTTCGTAACCCTGATTCAATAGTTGAAGAGTTACATGTTTACCGATGTAGCCGCTGGCGCCAGTTATGAGGACTTTTGTCATGGCGAAATTGTTCCATATATATTAGAAAAAGCCCCAATTCCTCGAGGCTTAAGGATGTGGCAAAGCAAAAAGGACCTGGTTTTCACCAAGTCATAATTACTACCAAACAAGCGTGATGTAAGTATGGCACATAATTATAAGTTTGACATTAAAGCAAAAGGGACCTGGCAATTAACCAAGTCCCGATTACTACCAATCCATCGTGGTGTAAGTATTGCATAATACCTAGTTACGCAGAG
>CAIJHZ010000068.1 GCA_903820565.1 uncultured Actinomycetes bacterium | reverse complement strand
TTTAGCGATTACGTTCGTTCGACTTTCTACACGAATCGTAAGTCCATCATTTTCTCGGGTTAGCCGTCCTGCCCGTTCTGCCAGTCGCGCGTGATCTTCTCGTTCTGCGCATCCATGAGAGGGATGGTTCTTCACTCCTTTACGCAAATCTGCAAGTTCGCCTTCCATGTGCCCACGTTGTCTATTATCAAAGGTCTTACGTTGGTCGCGACGACTCAATAGAACTTCTACCTCTTTGATAGATCTACGCAGCCGAGCATATTCAGTAAAATCACCTAAGTGACATGTTGAATCGCGCAGCAATTCTTCGATCGCGGATTCATTCTTTCGTATTTGTCGAGTGAGACCAACAACGGCGCGATCAGCTTGGAATTGGGCAAAGGAAGATTCAAGGGAACGGCGGGCGCGTTCGCGTCCAAACTGCGCAATCAAATTGATAGACATGTTGTATGAAGGGGTGAAAGAGGAACGCAACGGATATGTTCGAGTTGATGCCAAGCCCGCAGCCGATGCCGAATCCACAGTTGGTGACCATTGGATTACGGCGTTACCCTCAATATCGATTCCACGACGCCCTGCGCGTCCAGTTAACTGGGTGTACTCCCCCGGAGTTATTGGCACGTGTGCCTCACCATTAAATTTTATCAATTTCTCCAAAACAACTGTACGTGCCGGCATATTGATTCCAAGTGCCAAAGTTTCAGTCGCAAAGACAGCCTTGACCAGACCACGTTGAAAGAGATCTTCCACGGCCCCTTTAAAACTAGGTAACAAACCCGCATGATGAGCAGCTATTCCGCGCTCTAAAGCGGTTAGCCACTCTTTGAAGTTCAGAACTTCGAGATCTTCTTCTGCAATGTTTTGTGTGTATTTAAGAGCAGTACTTCTAATTTCTTCACGTTCTTCAGTGGAAGTCAGTCGCAAGCCTGCGTGTAAGCATTGTTTTACTGCTGCATCGCAACCAATTCGGGAAAATATAAAGGTAATTGCCGGCAACAAATTCTCACCTTGCAATTTCTCGATGATGTCTGCTCGGGATAAGCGGTCACTTGGCTCGGCAAAGCGTCCTTTGCGATTTCGTCCGAGGGAAGCTCGCCGAGTCATCTCTCTCTCACGGTTTAGTACTTCTGGATTAATTCTCCCTGGTGCATCAAAGAGATCCAGCAAGCGATTACCAATCAGAACATGTTGAAATAATGGAATTGGACGGATCTCACTAACAATCACTTCTGTCTCGCCACGCACTTCTCCGAGCCATTCACCGAACTCTTCCGCATTAGAAACTGTCGCGGAAAGCGAAATAACTTGAACGCTCTCCATCAAATGTATGAGTACTTCCTCCCAGACCGCTCCCCTGAACTTGTCGGCAAGATAGTGAACCTCATCCATCACGACGCATCCTAGATTTGTAAGAGTGCTTGAACCTGCGTACAACATGTTGCGAAGTACTTCGGTTGTCATAACGAGGATGTCGGCCTCACCATTGATGCTTGTGTCACCAGTTAGCAGTCCGACTCTATCTTCCCCAAATTTTGCGACAAATTCCGAGTATTTTTGATTTGAAAGCGCTTTTATTGGAGTTGTATAGAAGCATTTCTTTCCCGCTTGTAATGCATAGTACGCGGCGAACTCACCAACAACTGTTTTACCTGCTCCAGTAGGAGCAGCAACTAGTACCCCTTTCCCATCTTCAACTGCGTGACATGCAGAAACTTGAAATGGATCAAACTCAAATTCAAAGGTCAGTAAAAATTCCGTAGTGATTGGGTGCTGTCCACGTATCTTTGCCGCCGCGTAACGTTCTGCCGGCGTCGTCATGCGACCCACGTGAGCGCGGCATTAGGAATACATTCGGCCGAAACGGGTAACTGCCCAACTCGCTCTCCATCTGCGTATGCCACAGCTACTGACTCGATGCTCACAGATTTGCTACGCACAATTTCCACAGCTGGATGTGAAACATGAGTCCCAGCGAAAACCTGCGGGAAAACTTTCATGAACTCGAGTTTAGAGATTGGGTGAAGAACCATCACATCGAAGAGGCCATCATCTATTTCTGCGTTTGGACAGACAAGCATTCCACCCCCATACGATCTACCGTTTGAGACGGCAATAAGCATGGCCTCTGTGGACAAAGTCCGATCATCCAATGTGATCTCGTAATGTCGAGGCGCAAAGCGCGGAAGCTCCATCGCGATCGCTGCGTTGTATTTCATGGGGCCCTTTGGCCATCTCATCGTGTTCGCCTTTTCATTTACAACTGAATCAAAACCTGTAGACAGGATTGCCCCAAACCACTCTCCATCAACAAGACCCAAATCAATTGGCGATGGAGCCGATTGAATAACTCGGTCGAGTTGGTCATCGATTTCATGCAAATCCCAGCCAAGTGTGCGCACGAAATCGTTACCTGTTCCTGCCGGAATAATCGTAAAAGGAATCCTATGCGGAACGGCGATTTGAACAATTATGTGCATCAAACCATCGCCGCCAACTGCGATAATCCCTTCACAATTTGAGGTCTTTTGGATAAATGTTTGCAAATGATCGCTCATGGCTTGTGATGAGTTCCCAGTAATGATGGTGAACTCACATCTTTTCTGATTCAAATACCCCGCAACGTAGGTTCCCATCGTGGTTCCTTTACCCTGCCCTGAGACAGGATTTATGACGAGCGCCCACATGCGCTGACCTTATCGGCTATTCCCGAATAGTTGTTGGCGACTCAATCGCCATAGAGCCAACTTCATCTGCGCTATTCCTCTTGTCCCTTCGCTTATCTACTTGAATAGCAATTATTCCAGCAAGGAAATATAGGAGAATTAATGGCGCTGATAGAGCAATCATGCTGAGCGGATCGGCGGTCGGTGAAAATGCGGCTACAACTAGAAAGATTCCAAATACCCAGCCGCGCCATGGTTTAAGGATGGTCTTTCCTCGAAGAAAACCTATGAGATTAAAGGTAAGAAGAAAAATTGGTAATTCAAAGGCCAACCCAACTAACAATATTAGTCGGAGCACGAAATCAAGATAGTCATCAAATCGAACGAGGTTACTAATTGAGTCCGGAGTAAATCCAAAAAGAGCTTTTATGGCAACAGGAAGAATGAAATATCCAAGTGTTGCTCCCATGGCAAAAAATGGTGTAGCAGCTGCAACAAACAAAACGCTGGTTCGCTTCTCTTTTCTGTGAAGAGCTGGTGCGATGAAGGCCCACAACTGATACAACCAAAAAGGCGCCGAAATGATGACCCCGGTTAGCAGCGAAACTTTTATCTGAAGATCAAGTGGCCCCAATACACCACTGATATACAAAGCACCACAACTAACTGAACCTGATTGCTGAGCCGCCTTCAAATCGCATACAGGCTTCGCCAAAGTCGTAATGATCGGATTGTAGAAATACCAGCCAACACCGAAGCCAATAACTACAGCTATGGCCGAGCGCAGAACCCTTTTACGTAATTCACGTAAATGTTCCAGCAACGGCATCCGTGCTTCATGTGCCGGAGCCATCGATCTACTTTTCTGGTGTGTCTTTTTCTTCTATTGGGCCATCATCTGACTTCATTTCCTTCATTTCACTCTTAAATATTCGCATCGAACGACCAAGTGAACGAGCAGAGTCAGGTAAACGCTTAGCACCAAACAGAATGAGGACAACAATCAGAAGAATAACAATCTCTTTAGGACCTAAATTCATAGTACCTACTCCTTGGCTAATGATTAATCTAAGGCTACACCAGTCAGATACTCATGAAAAGTTAAAAATTAACCTCTTTGTAACGCTTAAGCAGCGCATGTGCCTTGGTGGCGATTTCAACGCGAATATCGACCGGGGTAACGAGCTCGACCGACCTGCCCGAGGCCATGACCGATCTTTCAATCCATTGTCGGGAGAATGATGAAAGTTCTAACGATGTTCCGACCGTCGATTGTGCAATTGCAAATCGTTCTGTCACATTTCGTGAGGATTCCAAAATTTTCAAAGCGAAAGCTATTTTCTCTGTGGTCCGATTAGAGCTCTGAAAATCTGAAGAAACCGATGTCGGTAGTGCCTCATCAATTCGATCAACCCGAAACTCTCGGTAGTCAAGGGAGGTGAAACAATAGGCTCGCAAGTAATGATGACCATTTGACTCGTAAATCTCCAGAGGCATCACAGATCGTTCCGATACTTGATCTTTATACATTGAGTGGTATCGAATCTGCAAGCCACTATTCGATCCGATCGCATCTGCTATTGCTAGAGATATGGCACCTTTCGTCGGAGAGACAACTGATAACTTAATCGGAACATCCAGAATTTTAGTGAGGCGCTGACGCAAAGACTCCGCAACCGTCAATAGGTCCTGACGATTCTCCGGCAATAATGAGGTAATAAGATCCAGGCCTAACAACAGAGCAACACATTCTTGGAAAGTAATCGCTCGGGGCTTAGACAAGGTTGACGCATTCCCGATGCTTACAAAGCCGGATTCAAAGTCAAGATTCATCAATTCGAGATGTGTGTAGCCTGGCAACCCACACATCCAAAGGGTTGTTAGATCGGCTCTCATCTGTGCTGGAGTCACCTCGAAATGCTGTGCTAACTCTTTGAGTTCTATTCCTTGGTGGGTGTTCAAATAAGGAACCAGATCCAACAATCGAGCTGTACGCAAGAGAGGAGCTGAAATCTCTTTACTCATGATTACCAACTAGTGCTTGCAGTTGTTCGATAATGTATTCGCGCAAATCAGCCGGCTCGTGAACAAAAGCATCATCCCCATGCCACAGGATTTCGGCAGCCAGAGAATGAACGGTGTGGATTGGAACCTTCATCTGGTCCCACTCCCCTAAATCTTTGGAAGATTGCGCAAGGGTGCGCAGGGTCTGACCTTTTCCTTTTCGAACATCAATTACTGCTAATCGGCTCGTTATTTCGGTATCGATGTCATTTAGTTCAAAGCCGATCGGAAAATCGAAAGTGTTGGCATTTTTACGAGTGCTGAAAGCACCCTGGACTCTATCCAGTCTAAATGTACGAACTTCTTCAATATTTTGATCAACACCAGATACGTACCATAATCCAGAACGATTAGATAAGGCGAAGGGAATTATTACTCTGTTCTCAACAACTAAATTCGATGATAGATAATCAAAAATTAGAAAATCAGAATGTGCAATCGTTTCGGCGATTGTTTCTAGCTCTTTAGAGGTGTTTGTAAGTTTCGGTGTTAAACCTAGTATCTCGACTGAGTCTGAAGGTATTCCTAAGGAACTCAACTTCAGTAGTGCGCCTTGGGCAGCATCAGAAAATGCAGCGCCCTGCCATGCATCTGCTGCCAAAGACAGCAATGAGATCTCAGTCGGCGTTATTTCCCCTAGATCCAGTTGGTAGTTTTCCGACTTTATGCGGTAACCAGCTTCATCGTTGAATAATGGATCAAAAGTTCCAACGTCGATTGTGATACCTAAAGAACGTAAATCATCTTTATCTCGCTCAAACATTC